>QCGU01000021.1 GCA_003278165.1 Pelagibacteraceae bacterium AG-390-A02 | reverse complement strand
TAATGACTGATTTAAGTAACAGCGTATCTTCAATTGTATTTCATGATGCTTATCAATATTTTGAGGAAAGATTTAATGTAAATATATTAGGTGCTTTTACAGTTAACACAGATGTGATGCCTGGTGCAGAACAATTAGCAGAAATCAGAGAGATAATTGAACACGATAAAGTTGCTTGTGTATTTTCAGAGCCTCAATTTAACCCTGATATTATTAAAGCTGTCGCAAAAGATATGAATATTAAAACTGGAGTAGTTGACCCATTAGGAGCAACATTAGACCCAGGAAAAGACTTATATTTCAATTTAATTAGAAATATGTCTGCATCTTTCAAAGGTTGTTAATTTAAAATTAGGTTTAATCCGGGAATTTTTTTAAATTCTCGGATTAACAAATAATTATTACTGTTATTTAATCTCACAAAAAACATTGTATTTACTTTAAAGAAGATTTATTTTCTTTCATAATCTGACTATATGAATGATTTAAATTTATTTAAAAAAAAAGGCTTTCTTGTTAAAGAAAATCTAATTTCTCAAACAAAGATAAATAAAATTAATAAAATTGTTAATGAAGTAATTTCAAAAGAAAAAAAAAGAAAAAAAACTAATGGTGCAAATGGAACTCAATCCTATAATAATTACCATTTTGTTTACAATTCAGACTCATCAAAGAATAAAGAAATATTAAGACTAAATAACCCTCAGAATAGGCATAAAATCTTCTATGAATTATCTAGAGATAAAAAGATTATATCCATAGCTAAAAAATTGCTAGGTGGAACAGTTAGATTTCATCTTGGTAAATTAAACTTTAAGCTTCCAAATAAGAAAAAAGGAAGTGAAATTGGATGGCACCAAGATTGGGCTTTTTACCCTCATACAAACGATGATTTAATCACAGTTGGTATATATTTAGATGATTGCTATGAAAAAAATGGGCCACTTAAAATAATAAAGAATTCACATAGAAAGAAATTGTACAGCCACCACAGTAAAGAAAATTATTTTGTTGGAAAAATAGACACTAAGAAAAATAAAATAGGAACTAAGGATAGCGTTTCCATAACTGGAACGGCTGGAACAGTAGTATTTTTTCATTGTAGATCAGTTCATGGGTCTGGACACAATCAAATGAATAACTCAAGACCCTTAATTTTATTTGGTTATAGAGCTTGTGATGCTTGGCCATTGATCAATGATGGAAACCCTCATCCTGAAGTCAATTTAGAAAATTATGATAAAAATATTATTGTAGGAAATAAATCAATAAAACCAAGATTAACTAAAGTTCCAACAATAATCCCACTACCTAAAAAGAAACATTATGTTTCTATCTACGAACTTCAAAAAAATTAAATTAAAGTTCTTTGTAATAAATCTTTAACATAATATTCATATAAATTTTGAATGTTATTTTTAAAAAAATATCTCAAATGGATTAGTACATTTTTGGTGTTAACTGGTATTTTACTTACAAATCTTAATATTTACCCACTGAATATTTATTTTCATGGGCTTGGAGTTGTTGGATGGACAATTTCAGGTTTCTTATTAAAGGATAAAGCCATTTTAACTAACTTTGGATTACAAATTCCATTATTTGTAATCGGTATTTATAAAATTATTTTTTAATGAAAAATATATTATTTGTATGCACAGGAAATTCAGCAAGAAGCATTATAGCTGAGAGTATTATCAATAATGAATACTCAAATAAATTTAAAGCTTTTAGTGCTGGTAGTAATCCATCTGGAACAATTAATATTGATGTTAGAAGTTTTTTAGAGAAAAATAAAAATTATGATCTAACTAATTATAGTTCTAAAAACTTTGAAGAGTTTATAAATAATGAAATAAAGATGGATCACGTAATAACTGTATGCAATAACTCAAATAATGAGGTATGTCCTATTTGGCCTGATAAAAAGCAAATTATACACTGGGATATAGACGATCCAGTAACTAAACTTCAAAATGCTAATGACGAAGAAAAGCAAATAATCATTAGAAACACTTTCAATATTATAAGCAATAAAATTAAAGATTGGCTAGATGAAAAATAAAAATAGATATTTTCTTTCAGAATTTATTGGAAGTTGTTTTCTGGTAATGATCATAGTTGGATCAGGTTTAATGGCAGAAAATCTGACCAATGATACAGCTGTAATGTTAATAGCAAACACATTAGCAACTGGAGCTGGATTGTTTGTGTTAATAACTGTTTTTGCAGATGTATCTGGTGCTCACTTCAATCCATTTGTAAGTATTGCTATGACAATTACAGGAAAGTTAAAAAAACGTCTTCTACCCTTTTATATTTCAGCTCAGATCCTTGGATGTTTGTTAGGTGTAGCTTTAGCTAATTTCTTTTTTGAACATCAGATTTTTGAATTATCGACAAAATCAAGAGATGGTATCTATATTTTTGTGTCAGAAATTATTGCAACATTAGGACTAATAATGATTATTTTTGGATCTATGAAGTCAGGTAAAATTACCGTAGCTGCATCTGTTGGATTATATATTACAGCTGGTTATTGGTTTACTTCATCAACATCTTTTGCGAATCCTGCTGTTGCAATAGCAAGAACATTCACAGAATCTTTTACTGGTATAAGTTATTTAAACACTCCTTTTTATATAGCTGCTGAATTAATTGGTATGTTAATTGCTGTTTATATTGCAAAAAAATTATTCTTAGAAAAAGATTGAAAAATTTAAAACTAACAAACAATATTAAATTAATTAATAAAAAATTTAAAAAAAATGAATTTTATCATTTTTTAAAAACCTCAAACCTTTCAATCGTAATACCCAAAATTAAAAACAAGTATATTTTAGTTTCACAAAAAAGAATTCCTATAAATCAAATTAATTTTGAGTTTCCATCTGGTATCATTGAAAAACATGAAACAGCTTTAATATCTGCTAAAAAAGAATTAATTGAAGAAACAGGATATAAATCAAGAAATAAATTGAGAAAAATTACTTCATTTTATTCTGAACCAGGTCGACTCACCACTAAAATTACTGGTTTTTTTTGTAATAATCTTATTAAAATTTCAAAGCCTGAAAAAGGAATAAAAATCCACATAGTTTCAGATCATCAAATAATTAAATTAATTAAGAATGGTAAATTTAATAACGCCTCTCATATTGGTATGTTTTTGTTTTATAAAAAAAAATACGCTCGATAACATTATCGAGCGTATTTCAGGGGTCTATTGTTAATTAACCAATTCTAGAGCCATCATTTTTTCTAATAGCTATAATTGAAGATCTTGGAGCCGTACCAGGTCCGTCTGGCCATATAGAATTACCTTTTTCACCTGGATGTTGAATACCAACAAACATAGTTTTGTAATCTTTACTCCATGTCAATCCTGTAACCTCTGCCTCATTAGGACCTACAAGAAATCTTTTAATCTCACCTGTCTTTGGGTCACCATACAACATTTGATTATTACCCATACCTGCAAAGTCTCCTGAATTAGAGTATTTTCCATCTGTTTGTATCCATAATCCTCCTTTAGAATCAAATTTAATTCCATCAGGAGCATTAAACATATTTTCCTTAGTTATGTTTTTAGATCCAGCATTTGGTCCTTTGTGAACAGCTGGATTTCCAACTAAAGCAAATATATCCCATTTAAAATTAGATGAAGCATGATCACCTTTATCTGCTGTCCATCTAACAATTTGACCATATTGATTGTTTATTCTGGGGTTAGGTCCATTCACAGACGTATCATCGCCACCAGCATTTGGTTTTTTTCCTCTGTTCTTATTATTTGTTAAAGCAACATATGCTTCTGCTTTTAATGGATTTGCTGCAACCCATTCAGGCCTATCCATTGTAGTCCCGCCTGCTGCAGAAGCTGCCATTCTTGTGTGAATAGCTATTTCGGCTTTAGACTTCATTCCAGTTGTTTCAGGCGTTAAAGGTAACCATTTGCCTTTTCCATTGTCATCAAACTTGGCAACAAATAAATCTCCATCTTCTAAAACTTTGGAGTTATCACCATTTTTATTATATTTTTTTGATGAAATAAATTTATACAAATACTCACCTCTTTCATCATCTCCCAAATAAACAACAACTTCATTATTTTTACCAAGTGTTACCTCAGCATTTTCGTGCTTAAATCTTCCTAAAGCTGTTCTTTTTTTTGGAGTAGATGAAGGATTTAGTGGATCAATTTCAACAACATAACCAGCTCTATTTGGCTCATTTGGTTCTAGATCCCAATTAAATCTATCATCAAATTTACCCCAAGCATAACCCCAATCCTTTGTTGAAATACCATATCTTTTAAATTCTGGTGGAATATCGGCATTAGGGTCAGTATTAGAAAAATATCCGTTAAAGTTTTCCTCACATGCAAGATAAGTTCCCCATGGAGTTTTACCATTTCCACAATTATTCCAAGTCCCTAAAGATAGCGTTCCAGTAGGATCTGAAATAGTTTTTAACAAATCATGCCCTCTTGCAGGACCTGTAATTTCCATTCTTGAATCTGCGGTTATTCTTCTATTATATTTAGAGTCCTTAACTATTTCCCATTTACCATTTTTATTTGATATTTCAAAAATACTAACACCATGACCTGCTTTACCTTTTCTAACATCATCTGCTGTTTCAGGTAATTTGGTGCCTCTGTTGTCGTAAATAATTGATCTATTTACATATTCATTATTAACAGCAATGATTGTTTTACCATCTTTAGTATAAAAAGTATCCATACCATCATTGTTATCACCAAAAGCAAGTTCCTGTGTCTCACCAGTTCCTCTTGTGTAATGATCAAACCATTTACCCTTAGTAAATAATGGGTCACCCCACTTAGCTAAGATTTCCCAACTATATCCTTCTGGTACTGTAATATCATCTTTTGTATCTGCTTTAATTGGTTTAAAATTTACAAGACCAGAAAATGCAGCTTCTGCATCTGTAGAGCTTAAAATGTTAAGTCCAGAACCAAGAACAAAAGCTGATGCGCCAAACATAGCACTATTTTTCATAAAGCTTCTTCTGCTCATTGCCTTTTGAAGTATATTGTCAAAATCAACCACTTCTGGTGGTGGATTATTTATTTCATCATATTCATCAATTGATAAATTATGTACTTTAGTTTTATTATTTTTCATAAAAAATCTCCTTTAGAGAAACATCACAGAAAAATATGACATTTAAATTAATGATATATTTCAATAAAATTAAAAATTTATTACAAAAGAAAAATCACTAACTTATAAGTTGTAATAGATTAAATTAAATTTTAATTATTTGAGTAAATTACTCTCGGCTCTAAAAATAATTCTCGCGCAAGAGCTTTAAATCTTTTTGTAACTTGTTTAGAAATTATTTCTTGGTGTTGTGCTGGAATTTTTAAAAATACAGAGTTACCTCTTTTATACAATTTAAATTCCTCTAAGAAGATAGTTGAAATAGATGTAAGTGAGTGCGCAAATCTTAAGGCTGCACCAACTTGTTTACTAGAAAAAATTTCATTATTATTTAAAAAAGTTAAATATTCTATTTTAGGGTTGTATTTAATGCTGCAGTACCTCCAATAACATGAAAGAGCTATTTGAATTCTTTCTTTATGTGAAAGTCTCAATAATGGAGTATTTAATGTTTCTTGAAAAACTAATTCTGCTTTTTGAAAAGCACCAAGTCCCCAATCCATATGACTTAAAACACAAGCTAAATTAAGCAATTTTTCATCAAAATGTTCATTACCATCAAATACAGGTTTGATAAATTCATGATACTTTTTGTAGGTTAATCCCAAATCACCTCTCTTCTTCGAAATATATTCTAATGATTTTTCAAAAACTTGAGAGTTATCAATATTTTTAAAGTAATCTTTTGCTAGAGATCCCTCTCTAATACCGCTTATGGAACATATTATGTTTTTTGGATTTGTTGCTCTCATGATCTCATCTAAAATTATAGAGCTATATGGTAGATAAGGTGTT
This sequence comes from Pelagibacteraceae bacterium AG-390-A02, assembly GCA_003278165.1. GTDB lineage: Bacteria > Pseudomonadota > Alphaproteobacteria > Pelagibacterales > Pelagibacteraceae > Pelagibacter. The sequence goes on along the minus strand of QCGU01000021.1, from coordinate 8,619 downwards.
CTAGATTTAGATATATATTCAACTGTTTTTAGTTTTGCTTTATTGAACGATGCTATTTTTTCTATAAATGTTGATAAAGTTTCATAATTTATTGAATACTGATGGATTATGTGGACAGGGTGTTTATTTTGAAAAAGATGAAGTTTAAATAAAGCTCTCCATGTTCCGCCAACTAAATATAGATTTTCAAATTTTTTTTTAAATAACCATTTCTCATCTTTCAAAAGTTGTTTTATATATTTAGAAAGGTTTCTCTTTTTAACAATTGGATTATTTATTAATCTTAAAACACCTAAGGGTAATGATGTTTTATTAGTGATCAAACCATTTTCAACACGAGCCAATTCTAAACTACCTCCACCAAGATCAGCAACTAACCCATCTACATTATCAAATCCAATTTTAACACCCTCTGCTGAACAAATTGCTTCTTCCTCGCCACTTAAGATTTCTAGATTTTTCTTAAAAAGGTTTTCTACGTATTCAACAAATGGTTTTGCATCAGTTGCCTCTCTTAAAACTGCAGTTGCTATTATTTTTAAATTATCAATTTTAGAAACATGTAAAATCTCTGAAAATCTCTTCAATACTTTTTGGGCATAATCAACACCAGACTTATGAAGTTTTTTTGATTTATCTAAATTTTTACCAAGTTCACAAACAGCTTTTTCATTAAAAAAAGGAACACGAGAAGAGCTAAAATCCTCATAAATCAGCATCCTAATAGAATTAGAGCCTATATCAATAACTGCTAATTTAGCAGGTTTTAGTTTTAAATTTTGTTTATTTTTAAAAACTTTAATTTCCACTTTTAATTAATCTTAAGTTTAATTTTTTTGGTTTCATTTTTAATTTAGCCTTACCTCTTCCAGATAAACTAGGATTATTCATAAAATAATCATGGGCTGAAAAAGAATCATTTTCACTATATTTAATTTTTTTATAATTTCCACTAGCATCAAGTTCCCAACTTTGTTTTTTATCTAAATAATTAGCTAACATAATTTGATCAAGAACTTGCTCGTGGACTGTTTGGTTTTCAATTGGAACTAGAAGTTCTACTCTTCGATTTAAATTTCTTGGCATTAAATCTGCTGATGAAATAAAAACTTTCGCATCTCTACTAGGCATTGTGTTTCCATTTGCAAAACAATAAATTCTTGAGTGTTCCAAAAATCTTCCTATCATGCTTTTTACAATTATATTTTCAGATTTATCTTTAACACCAGGTCTTAAACAACAAACACCTCTTACAAATAAAAATATTTTTACTCCAGCATTTGAAGCTTCGTAAAATTTATCAATTATCGCTGGATCTACTAAAGAATTCATTTTGGCCCATATTTCACCTTTTTTACCTTTTTTGACATTTGCTATCTCGTTAGCAATACATTTGTTCAAAGTTTCCCTAAGATTAATTGGTGATATAGATATTTTACTAAGATTTCGTGGTTTTGAATAACCAGTTACATAATTAAAAAATTTTTCCACATCAGTTGCTATTTTTTTATCAGAGCTAAATAAAGATAAGTCAGTATAAATTTTTGCATTAACTGGGTGATAATTGCCAGTTCCCAGATGTATATAAGTTTGAATTTTTCCCTGCTCTTTTCTTAATATTAAAGATGATTTTGCATGTGTTTTATATTTTGCAAAACCATAAACTATTTGAATTCCTGCCTTTTCTAAACTTCTTGAAAGTTGAATGTTTGCTTCTTCATCAAATCTTGCTTTGATCTCTATTAAAGCGGTTACTGTCTTTCCATTTTCAGCTGCTGTTATTAAGGCTTTAACAATTGGAGAATCTAGCGTTGTTCTGTATAGAGTTTGTTTAATTGCTATAACTTTTTTATCATATGCAGCTTGATTTAAAAACTCAACGACAGCATCAAATGTTTCAAAAGGGTGATGAACTATTAAATCTTTTTTTTTTATAGTATCAAAAAAATTATTATTAAACTCCTTTAATCTCTCAACTTCTCTAGGATTGAAATGTTTAAATCTTAATTTAGAATTTTTAATTTTACAAACTTGGTCTATATCTTGAATTCCAACAATGCCTTCAATTTCATAGATGTATTCGGATTTTACGTTTAACTTATTGGTTATAAACTTAATTAAGTCATTATTACTATTTTTTAAAATTTCTAAACGTACTATGTCACCTGTTCTTCTTCTTTTTAAAGCCAATTCAAAAGATCTTACTAAATCTTCGGCCTCCTCTTGAATTTCTACATCACTATCTCTTATAACTCTAAATAACATTTTTTTATCTAAATCATGATCAGGAAATATTTCAGAAGCAAAAAAACTTATAACATCATCAATAATTAAAAATTTTTTAAAACTTTTATTTCCATCTATTTCAATAAATCTTGATAAGGCTTTTGGAATTACTATTATTGCATTTAAAACTCTTTTTTTATTTTTCTTATTTAATCTCATAACTAATGCTCTTCCTTGATTTGCAATAAATGGAAAGGGATGAGCTGGGTCTATTGCTGATGGTGTTAGCAGAGGGTAAATTTCTTCATTAAAGATTTTAAATAATCTTTTCTGATCCGATTTACTTAAATTTTCAGGTTTAACTATACTTATATTTGCTTTTTTTAATTGAAGAATTAAATCTCTATATATTTTATTTTGTTTATTAAGAAGATTATTTGTTTCCAAAATAACTTCACTCATTTGTTCATCAGGAGTAAGACCATCAGAGCTAAGAGAATCTACCTCTTGCTTGATTTGACTATATAAACCTGCGACACGTACCATAAAGAATTCATCTAAATTTGATCCAGCTATAGATAAAAATTTAATTCTTTCATAAAGAGGGTTTTCTATATTTTGAGCCTCTAGAAGAACTCTGTCGTTGAATTTGAGCCAAGACAATTCCCTATTTATATATTTAGATTTAAGTATTTCTTTATCTTGTTTTTTTAATGCAGTCATATATTTAAACTTTATGCTCAAATTATACGTTATGCGTCATGCAAAATCTAGCTGGGACCATCCAAATCTTGAGGATCATGAAAGACCTTTAAGTAAGCGTGGCAAGAAAAATGCCAAAAAGATTTGTGAATTTTTTGTTAAAAAAAAATATAAGTTTGATTACATATTACTTTCATCATCAAAAAGAACAAAGAAAACGTTAAAAATTTTATTAAAAAAAATAGAAAAACCAAAAAAAATTATTTCTTCAAAAAAAATATACCTATCAAGTGAAGATAAAATTATAGATATAATAAAAAAAACACCTAAAAAATTTAAATCTGTGCTTTTAATTAACCACGAGCCTGCTGTTAGAAATCTAGTACGATCACTGACAAAAAATCATAACAACAATCATTTTAAGTTATTAAACTATAAATTTCCAACATCAGCTTTTGCAAAAATTTATTTTGATTTTAATGAATGGAATAAATTAGATGGAAATGGTTTAATTAAGGAATTTATGAGACCTAAAGACCTTCAAGATTCTAAAGAATAACCTGCTGATCTTACAGTTCTAATTAATGGTTTGGTTTTATCTATATTAATAGCTTGTCTTAATCTTCTAATATGTACATCGACTGTTCTAGACTCTACATAAATATTTTCACCCCAAACATTGTTTAATAGTTGTTCTCGTGAATATACTCTTTTTGGATTTTTGATAAAAAAATCTAATAATTTAAATTCTGTAGGACCTAAATTTATTTCAACATTATTTCTATAAACTCTTTTTGTTATTCTATCTATTTTTAGATCTGTAAACTCAACAACATCTCCAGATGATTGTGGTTTTGATCTTCTAAGTAGTGATTTAATTCTTGCACTAAGTTCTTTTTGACTAAATGGCTTTGTTACATAATCATCTGCACCTGTATCAAAAGCTCTTAATTTGTCCTCTTCCTCACCTTTTGCTGTCAACATTATTACAGGTATGTCGTTATACTTTTTGTCTTTTTTTAAATTCTTACATATTTCAACACCCGACAAATCTGGCAACATCCAATCCATTAATATTAAGTCAGGATGCTTATCTTTAATTTGTTTAAGTGCATCTTCACCATTTTCGGAATAGCTTACTTTGTGACCTTCTTTTTCAAGATTATATTTTAGCAGCGTTACTATTGAAGTTTCATCTTCAGCAATAAACACGTGAGCAGACATTTATTACTTTTCTCCTGTTACTATTGGCTCTGTTCCTTTTGGACGATCGCCTTCTAAATACTCTCCTGTAACTAAATAATATACCTGCTCTGCAACGTTTGTTGTGTGATCACCGATACGTTCAATGTTTTTAGTAACAAATAATAAATGAGTACCATCATCTAGATTTTTTTCGTCTTCCTTCAAATATTTGATTACTTCTTGCATACATAAATTTGTTAAATCATCTATATGTTCATCACTCTCCCAGACATTTATAGCCATAGCAGATGACCTATCTAAATATGCATCCAAAATAGATTTGAGTTGTTTTTGAACATTAGAAGAAACTCTTATTAAAGCTTCAGTCAAATTTTTTGGTAAATTTTCATTTAATAATAATGTTCTTTTTGAAATATTCTTTGCCAGATCACCTATTCTTTCTAAATCAGATGAAATTTTTAATGCAGTTACAGTTTCTCTTAAATCTATTGCCATTGGTTGTCTTAAAGCAATAAGATTTACTACCTGTTGCTCTATTATAGTTTCAAACTTATCTATTTTTTCGTCATCCTTTATAACGGCTTCCGCATTATCACTGTTTCTTGTGGTAATGGCTTGAATAGCCTTACCTAAAGCCTCTTCACAAAAACCACCCATTTTAATTATATTGCTATTTAAATTTTTAAGTTCTTCCTCGTAAGACTTAACTGTGTGTGGTGCTTCAACCATTAACCAAACCTCCCAGTGATATAGTCCTGAGTTCTTTTATTTTCAGGATTTTTAAATATTTTATCAGTAGAACCATGTTCTATCAATTCTCCCAAATGAAAAAAACCTGTGTTCTGAGATACTCTTGCTGCTTGAGCCATTGAATGAGTGACTATTATAATAGTATGGTCCTTTTTTAACTCATCAATTAGCTCTTCTATTTGAGCTGTAGCAATAGGATCTAAAGCAGAACAAGGCTCGTCCATAAGAATAACTTCAGGTTTAACTGAAATAGCCCTTGCTATGCATAATCTTTGTTGTTGACCACCAGACAAACCAGTACCTGGTTCATGAAGTCTATCTTTAACCTCTTCCCATAATGCTGCCTTTTTTAAGCTGGTTTCAACTATTTCATCCATTTCATTTTTTGATTGAGCCATACCATGAATTGTTGGACCATAAGAAATATTTTCATAAATAGTTTTAGGAAAAGGATTTGGTTTTTGAAAAACCATCCCAATTTTTTCTCGTAATCTAACTACATCGCAACTCTTGTCATTAATATCAAAATCATTGATTATAATCTGCCCTTTTACTCTACATATATCAATCACGTCATTCATACGATTTAGACATCTTAAATAAGTAGATTTACCACAACCTGAAGGACCAATTAGTGCTGTAACTTGATTTTCTTCAATATCCAAGTTTATATTGAATAGAGCTTGTTTTTTTCCATAGAAAACATCTACATTTTTTGAATTTATCTTTATCATCTTAACTCCATTTTTTTTCAAATTTATGTCTAATTATTTGTGCAAACAAATTCATTATAATTAAAAAACCCAATAGGACCATAATACAAGCAGAAACTTTCTCGACAAATCCTCTTTCAGCACTCTCTGCCCATATATAAATTTGTACCGGCAAACTTGCAGCTGGATCTAAAGGAGATCCTGGAATTGTATTTACAAAAGCTACCATACCAATCAATATCAAAGGTGCAGTTTCACCTAAAGCTTGAGCCAAACCAATGATTGTACCGGATAAAGTCCCTGGCATAGACAATGGCACAGTATGATGCATTGTAGTTTGCATTTTACTAGCACCCATTGCAAGTGCAGCCTCTCTTATACTTGGAGGAACTGCTTTTAAAGATGCTCTACAGGCAATAATTATTGTTGGCAAAGTCATTAGTGACAAAGTTATTCCACCGACTAAAGGAGTTGATCTAGGCAACTGAAATACAGCTAACAAAATACCCAGTCCCAAAAGACCAAAAACAATTGACGGAACAGCTGCTAAGTTATTTATATTTACTTCAATAAAATCGGTAAATCTATTTTTTGGTGCAAATTCCTCTAAATAAATAGCAGCTAACACTGCAACTGGAAATGCAATAACTAAACAAACTAGAATAGAAAAAATCGATCCCATAAATGAGCTTGCTATACCAGCTAATTCAGCTTCTCTTGAATCAGGATATATAAAAAAACTTAAATTGAATTTACTTTCAACTCTTCCCTGTTCTACAAGTTGATCAAAAATCTTTAATTGATAATCCGTAACCCTTCTTTGATCTTCAGGTAAATCTCTTGGATAATTGCCTTTGAATACTTGGTCTAAATCATCTGAAGCAGTTAAATAAACATCTTTAGTTTTTCCAATTAATGAAGGGTCATTTAAAAGCTCCCTTTTAATCTCTCTTTCAAAAAAGTAAGAGACCATTCTCTTTAGATCATTTTGTTGTTTTTCTGATGCACTTTTATCTAAATCAAACATTGTTTGCAAAGCTAGATCAAAATAATCAGCATCTTCTAAGTCCTCTTTAGAAGGATTTTCGTCAAGGTACAAGGTTTCAGCATCAAAAGTGACTGGTACAATCAACCAAGTTTTCTGAAAAGCTGTATAGCCAGTAGAAAAGATTTTAAAAATAAAAATTGTTAAAAACAAAAGAGCTAAAAAAATTGCGCTTTTCCCGTAAAATTGAAATCTTTTTTCTGCCCTATATCTAGAATTTAGGAGTTTTTCTTTATTTTTATTCATATTTTTCCCTATATTTTTTAACAACTCTTAAAGCAAAAATATTTAAACTAAGTGTTACCAAAAACAATGTCATACCTAGTGCAAATGCTGCCTGGGTTTTAGGATCTCCAAAGGCCTGATCTCCAATTAATATTACGACAATTTGAGCTGTGATAGTTGAGGTAGATTCTAAAGGGTTAAATGTTAAGTTGGCTGCAAGGCCAGAAGCCATAACTACAATCATTGTCTCTCCAACAGCTCTAGAAACACCTAACAAGATAGAACCAACAATTCCCGGTAATGCTGCTGGGAAAATAACTTTTTTTATTGTTTCAGATTTAGTAGCCCCCATTGCATAACTACCATCTCTTAAACCTTGTGGAACACTAGTAATAACGTCATCACTCAAACTAGATATAAATGGAATAATCATTATCCCCATTACACCCCCTGCAGCAAGAGCGCTCTCTGCAGACACTTCTAGTCCCATTGCCGTTCCTATATCTTTAAGGAATGGTCCAACTGTTAAAGCTGCAAAAAAACCATAAACTACAGTTGGTATACCTGCTAAAATTTCAATTAAAGGTTTTGCATATTGTCTTACTTTAGTGGAAGCGTATTCAGCTAAATAAATTCCACTCATCAATCCAATTGGTATAGCAACACACATTGCAATTAATGCAATAAAAAATGTTCCAGCAAAAATTGGAACAGCCCCAAATGTATCAGAATACATTGATGGATCCAAAGGCTCAGAAGCGTCTCTCACAAATGCTTTTGCTGGATACCAATGAGTTCCAAAAATAAAATCAAACAAGGGAATTACTTTAAAAAAATCGATAGTTTGAAATATTAATGAAAAAACAATTCCAATAGTTGTTAATATAGCTGCCAAAGAAGCTGTAAATAAAACAGCATTTAAAAATTTTTCAACCGGTTCTCTTGTTCTATTGTTTGAAGAAATTCTTTTATAACCATAAACTATAGAAGCTATAATTATTGCCAAAATTAAAACAACTTTAGAGTTTTGGGCTATAGATCGAAGATTTAAATATTTTTCTGCAGATGTTTCAAGATAAGGGGTAATTTCTCCACTAAACTGGCCACGAGATAATGATTTAGTTTTTTCATAAATTAGATTTAGTTCATCATCAAGATATCCTTGATTACTATAATCACTTAAAATTATTAACTTAACTATACTCGGCTCAAATATTGCCCATAAAGAATAAATAATAAAAGCGGGTATTGCGCACCATATTGCTAAATAATATCCATAAAATTGTGGAAGTGCTGTTAATCTAGTATTTGTTGCTTGAATTGAATAGGCTTTTTTTCTTCCAAAATAGTAACTAGTAAAACCAAGAAGCACTATAAAGATGAATATGACTAAGTTCAAAGAATCTCCTAATGTTTTACTTTACACCTTCCTAAAAAAAAAGGGGTCTAAAAAGACCCCTTAATTTTTACTTATTAACCAATCTTATTAGTCAGCCATTGCCACAAGGTCTTTTGCATTAGTTCTAGTTGTCTTATACAACTTCTTATCTAATGGTACTAAACCAATGTCAGCCAAATAGCCGTTTTTACCTATGGCTTTAGTTGTAGTGAATTCTTTTACAAATTCATGTAATCCAGGGATCACACCAACGTGAGCTTTTTTCACATAGAAAAATAATGGTCTTGCAACTGCATAACTATAGTCTTGAATACTTTCTAGAGATGGTTGACCGCCATCAATGCTAGCAGCTT
>QCGU01000020.1 GCA_003278165.1 Pelagibacteraceae bacterium AG-390-A02 | reverse complement strand
TACTTTAATTTTTGATGCTGGATGTGGAACAGGTTTAGTTGGAATGGAGCTTAAAAAATATAGTTTTAAAAATTTTCATGGAGCTGATTTATCTCAAACTTTATTAGATACTGTACCAAAAGATCTTTATCAAAAATTAGTAAAGGTTGATTTAAATAAACCAATAGAAGTTGAGGAAAACTTTTATGGTGGAGTTATGTGTGTTGGAACATTTACTTTTGGGCATGTAAAACCAAACGCATTAGATGAATTTATAAGAATAACAAAACCAGGTGGTTTAATTTGTTTCACAATTAATGAAGGAATTCATGAAGAGTATGGTTTTGATAAAAAAATTGATATACTGAAAGATAGCAAGAAGTGGGAAGAAGTAGAATTTTTTAAATCCGACTACATTGCAAGCAAAGATGTTAACGCATGGTTAGGTTTGTATAGGGTATTATGAGGTTTAGTAGAAAAATAGCTCCTGAGATAAAACCAAGACAAAATTTTATTACTAAAAAAAGATTAAGAGAAGACGAGATTGATTTCGATAAGTTAAGATCATATCGTTTAGATAGGGTTAGAAAAGAATTAGTAAAAAACAATTTAGAGGCTTGTATTCTATTTGATCCAGTGAATGTTCGTTATGCTTTAGATACTGTGAACATGAGTGTCTATAATATGCATAATTTAACAAGATATTGTTTTGTACCAGTCAATGGACCAACTATTCTTTATGAGTATTTTAATTGTGAAATATTATCGAAGCATTTAAATCTAATTGACGAAATAAGACCAGCAATTACATGGGATTATTTTAGTAATGGAGACCAAGCAGACAATCAATTATTAAAATGGATAAATGAAGTTAAAGATTTATCAAAAAATTATTTTAAAACTAAAAAAATTGCAATCGATGTTTTAAATGGTCCTGCGGTTACAGCTTTAAATAAAGAAGGAATTGAAGTTGTAGATGCAAAATTGATTTTAGAACAAGCAAGAGTAATAAAATCACCTGATGAATTGACTTGTATGAAAGCAGCAATAGAAGTTGCAGAAAAAGGTGTATCAAAAATGAGATCAGATCTTAAGCCAGGAATGACTGAAGATGAATTGTGGTCAATTTTACATAAAACGAATATTGAAAATGGAGGTGAGTGGATTGAGTGTAGGATTTTATCGTCTGGTGAAAGAACAAATCCATGGATGCAAGAGAGTAGTAATAAAGTTATGCAACAAGGAGAAATTGTTGCTTTTGATACAGATATGGTTGGTCCCTATGGATACTGTGCTGACATATCAAGAGCCTTTGTAGTTGGACATAAATTTAATGATGAGCAAAAAAAACTATATTCAATGGCCAGAAATCAAATTGATCATAATTTTAGATTAATAAAACCAGGAATGAGTTTTAAAGAATTTATAAAAAAATCTTGGGTTTTGCCTGATGAGTATTATGGAAATAGGTATTCATGTATGGTTCATGGAATTGGTTTGTGTGATGAGTGGCCTCAAATAAGATATCCAACTGACGGTGGAGAAGAAGGTGGAACTTTTGAGAAGAACATGACAATTACACTTGAGAGTTATATTGGTAAAGTTGGTGGTAAAGAAGGTGTTAAACTTGAGCAACAATACCTAATTGGCGAAAATGGACTTGAATTAATGTCCCATCATCCGTTAGAAGACATTTAATGAAAATAATTTTAGTAATGGGATTACCTGGTGCAGGTAAAACAACTTTAGCAGATGAAATGGCTCCTTTATTAAATGCTAAAAGATTGAATGCTGATGAAGTTAGAAAAGCAGCAAATGATTGGGATTTTTCAGAAGAGGGTAGAGTAAGGCAGGCTAAAAGGATGGCTGAATTTGCTCTTAAATTAAAATCAGAAGGTAATTATGTAATTGCAGACTTTGTAGCCCCAACACCTGAGGCAAGAAGCTTATTTCCAGCTGATTTTAGAGTTTGGGTAGATACTATCAAGAAAGGTAGATTTGAAGATACTAATCAAATGTTTGTTGCCCCAAAAAACTTTGACTATCATGTAACAACGCAGGATGCTAAAAAATGGGCACCTTTAATTATTGAGGAGATTAAAAAATGACATATCAATGGGATAACAAAAAACCAACAGCTCAAATGCTAGGAAGATGGCAACCTTTTCACGATGGACATTATACTTTGTTTAAAGAGATAATTAAAAAAACAGGACAAGTTTGTATCCAAATAAGAGATGTACAAGGTGTGGATGACAATCCATTTGATTTTGAAACTGTAAAAAAAAATATTGAAGAAAGATTAAATCCTGAGTTTGAAGGTCAATTTAAAATTATGTTGGTTCCTAATATTACAAATATTTGTTACGGAAGAGGTGTTGGTTATAAAATTGAGGAAATTGTTCTAGATGAAGAAACTCAAAAAATCTCAGCTACCAAAATTAGAGCCCAAATGAGAGAAGAGGGTAAACTAAAATAACCTTTAATGAACGATAGATTAAACACTATTGTCGATTTAAAAAGATATCCTATTCACGATTTAAATTCTTCAATCATTAAAAATTTAGTAAAAAAATGTAAGGAAGAATTAGACCTATATAGTTGTTCAACTATTCCAAATTTTATTTTACCAAAATCTTTAGAGGTAATGAATACAGAATTAGAAAAACAACTTGATGAAGTTTATATGTCTAAAGAAAGCATCAATGCATATCTTTATGCTAAAGATGACCCAAGTTTACCTGAAAAACATCCAAAGAGAAACTTTATGGAAAGGTATAATGGATATTTAAATTCAGATTGCTTTCCAAAAAATTCAGAAATGAAATATCTCTATGAAACTGAAGAACTTTTAAAATTTGTTTCTGCATGTTTAGGAATTTCTCCTATTTATAGATGGGCAGACCCTTTAGCTTGTCATGCTTACAACGTTATGAAGCCTCAAGGAATTTTACCTTGGCATTTTGATAGTTGTGAATTCACTCTAAGCTTGATGATACAGAAACCTGAAAGGGGAGGTATTTTTGAATATTGCCCAAATATAAGAGCACCTGGAAATGAAAATTTTGATGAGGTTAAAAAAGTTTTAGAGGGAGATAGATCAAGAGTAAGACAGCTCAAATTAGAACCTGGAGATCTTCAAATTTTTAAAGGAAGATTTACACTGCATAGAGTAACAAAAGTAGAAGGTCAAAAATCAAGATATATGTGTATTCCAGCTTATGTATTAGATCCTTATAGAGTAAATACCCCAGAACACTCAAAAGCAATTTATGGTAAAGTTTTACCAATTCATATAGAAAGAAATCAGGCAAGATCCGATGGATTGACTGATTAAATGACTAGTAATATTAAAATAAAGAAAATTAATTCTCAGATTTCCTCAATTATAATTGATGAACCAAAAACGTATAATTCTCTTTCATTTAAAAATCTTTCCGATTTATTAAAATCATTAAAAAAATTAGATACTGATAAAAAAATAAAAGTAATAATTATAGAGGGTTCTGGAAAAGGATTTAGCGCTGGTCACAATCTAAAAGAAGTTAAAAGTCTTAAAAAAAAAGATAAATATCAAAAGTTATTTAATCTTTGCTCTCAAGTTATGATGCAAATTGTTGAAGGAAAAAAACCAGTTATCGCAAAAGTTCATGGTGCAGCTTTTGCAGCAGGCTGCCAATTAGTTGCAAGTTGTGATCTAGCATATAGCACTAAAGACTCTTTATTTGCAACACCAGGTGTAAACATTGGATTGTTTTGCAGCACTCCAATGGTAGCGGTTAGTAGAAAAATTAACCGTAAACCAATGATGCACATGCTGTTAACAGGAGAACCTATTAAAGCAAATTATGCAAAAGAAATTGGTTTAATAAATGATCATTTTTCTAAATCAAAATTAAATGATGAAGTTCTAAAAGTAGCAAAAAAAATTGCATCTAAATCAAACTTAACCATTAAAATTGGTAAGCAAGCTTTTTATAAACAATTAGAAATGCCTTTAAGAAAAGCTTATGCGTATACTAGCAAAATGATGACTATAAATATGATGGCAATGGATGCAGGAGAGGGTATTTCAGCTTTTTTAGAAAAAAGAAAACCAAATTGGAAACATAAGTAATAATGAAGAATAAAAAAAATATACTCATTATTTTATTTATTATTTTTGGAATGTACTTTGTATTAAATTTTAAAGACCACAACTTTAAGAGAGCAGTAGATGCTTGTATTGCAGGAAGTCAAAAATTATCTGAGACTAAAATCACTGATTTGATTGAAGCAAGAAAATTTTGTGAAGAACAAATTAAAAAAGAAAACTAATAATTAAATGAGTGACATAAAGAGAATTTTAGAAAATTCTAAATCTATTGCAATGGTTGGTGTTAGTAGTGATTTAAAAAAAACTTCAACCATAGTCATGAAATATATGCAAGAGTATGGTTACAAAGTTTATCCAGTTAACCCTTCAGCTAAAGGTAAAAAAATTTTAGGTGAGGAAGTTTATGCTTCGATAACAGAGATCAAACATCCTATAGACATTGTAGATGTGTTTAGACCTTCTAAAGAAGCTTTTGGCATAGCTGAGGATGCAGTAAAAATTGGCGCTAAAGTATTATGGTTGCAACTTGGAATAAGAGACGAAAATGCCAAGCAACTAGTAGCAAAAAATAATATAGAATATGTAGAAAACAAATGTACCAAAATGGAATATCAAAAATTTTTTTTAAAAATAAGACAGGCTTTCCCGGTTTTGAGTAATTAATTTTATGAATAAAGTTTTAAAATTTTTAGATAGTACTTTTTTAGATTTAGGTCGACAATTTAAATGGACTTATTTACCTCCTTTGATGGTTTATGTTGCAGCTGGTATTTCTGGACTAACTGGAATAGTTGGAACTTTTTTTGTTAAAGATTATTTAAATTTATCTGCAGCATTTTTGGCTGGGCTTGGGTTTTGGGCTGGAATTCCATGGGCATTAAAAATGCCTCTAGGACATTTAGTTGATCTTATATGGGATAGAAAAAATTATATGGTCTACTTTGGTGCCTCTTTAATCGCGTTAAGTTTGCTCATTATGTATGGGCTTATAATTCATACAGAAGACATGTCAGAAATTTTCACCGTTGAGACATGGTTTGTAATTAGTGTAATTTTAGCTCCCGTTGGTTATGTAATTCAAGATGTCGTTGCCGATGCTATGACTGTTGAAGCTGTGCCACTAACTGATGAAAGTGGAAACGATTATAGTAAAGATCAAGTTAAGACCATGCATACTACTATGCAAACTCTTGGTCGATTTGCAATTATTGGCGGAACAGTTTTGGTTGCTTTGGTAAATGTAATTTTATTTAGAGATGTAGATAGTCTAGAACAAACTGCTAAAATTGCTCTATACGGTAAAATTTATATATATGCATTAGTTATCCCAGTTGTTTCAATCTTAGGAGTATTTTTAGCAAAATATTTAAGGAATAAACAAATTCAAAATTTAAAATCTAAGGGACTTGAACTTAAAGAGGAAAGAGGATCTGAGAAAACTAAAATTAATTGGTGGATACTCGGAGGAAGCTTAATATTTGTTATTTTCACCTTGTCTATTGGATCTTTCAAAGTTCCTTTTGCACAAGAGATAGTTTTTATTGGTTCGGTTATCATAATTTTATTTTTGATGTTTAAACTCATTAAAGAGTTACCTGAGAATTTAAGATTAACGATTGTTGGTACTGCAGTAATTATCTTTATATTTAGAGCAATGCCTGGACCTGGGCCTGGTCTAACTTGGTTTGAAATTGATGAACTTGGTTTTAATGAACAATTTTTTTCAATTTTATCTTTACTAGCATCAATTTTAACATTGGCTGGAATAGTTTTACTAAGACCATTTATGGCTAATAACTCAATTGCAAAAATTATTGTTGTATTAAGTATAGCTGGAGCGGTTTTATTTTTACCAAGTGTTGGAATGTATTATGGATTTCATAATTGGACTGCCTCATTAACTGGAGGCGTAGTTGATGCTAAATTTATAGCGATACTTAATACAGCACTTGAGTCACCATTAGGACAAGTATCAATGATCCCATTATTAGCCTGGATTGCTAAAAATGCTCCTTCACATCTTAAAGCAACTTTTTTTGCAGTCTTTGCTTCTTTTACAAATTTAGCTCTTTCAGCAAGTGCTTTAGGGACAAAATATTTAAATCAAATTTTTACAGTTACTAGAGAAGTAAAAGATAAAGTATCAGGTGAAATCCAAACTACTGCTGATTATTCAGAACTAGGGATATTATTAATTGTTGTAACTTTACTTACGCTTATTTTGCCAATTCTATTTGTCTATATAATTAACAATAGTAAGTACAAAACTTCAGAATAATCAATAATTTTATAGTTTTTTTGTTTTTTTTTGTTAATTAAAAATCATGAAAAAAATTTTCTTAGTTTACGGTCATTATAATGAAAATTCGTTTAACGCAGCAATTAAAAATGAATTTATAAAACACTCCGAATTAAAAGGTAATAAAGTAGACGTTGTAGACTTATATAAAGAAAAGTTTGATCCTGTATTTGCCGGAGAAGAGCCAAGTGCTGAAGTTTTAGATCATCGTAAGAGAATAGAGGAGTGCGATACAATAGTATTAGTTGCACCAATATGGAATTTTAGAATGCCAGCAATAGTTGAAGGATGGATTGATAAAGTATTGGCACCACCTTGGGCATTTAGATTTAAACAACTGGTTGGAAATTATGGTTATCCGATTGGAAATTTAAGAAAAAAGAAAGCGGTAATTTTTTGCACTTATGGTTCACCAAGACTAGCAATCACTACGTTTTTTTTGAATTTACCCATTAGAAGATTGAAAAGAGGGGTATTTCACATGTGTGGCATATATAACATTACCTATCGAAGATATTTTGCAGTACCTTTTGTAAGCGACTCAAAAAGACAAGAGTTCTTAGATGATGTTAGAAAAACTGCGAATAATATTTAGTACTTTATTAATTCTCTTATTAACAACTGTTTATTCATATTCAGAGTTGATAAATCCAAACAAAAAAATTACTCCAAAAGAAGTTGTTGAAATTCAACTTAATGGTCTGAAACAAAATGATTTAGAATATAAAGACAGAGGGATAGAGCAAACCTGGACCTTTGCTCACCCTAACAATAAAAGAGTGACAGGTCCCCTAAGTAATTTTAAGTTAATGATTAAAGGAGCATCCTACAAAATGATGATTAACCACCTTAGTCACACTATTACAGAGGTTGGCAGTAGTGACAAATGGGCCCAATTTGAGGTCATCATTTTGGATAAAGATAAAATTTATCACAAGTTCAATTGGCAAGTCGAAAAATATACTGATGAAGGATCTTTAAAGGATTGCTGGATGACCACAATGGTCTCAAGTCCAATTCCTCTTGGTAGCTCAATTTGATTGCTATCAGATACATTTTTGTTTCGTTACTAATAAAAATTTAGTAGGAATCACGAAATGAAAACAAAAACTAAAGTCGTAGTTGTTGGTGGCGGAGTAGTAGGTGTAAGTGCTCTTTATCATTTAGCAAAAAAGGGTTGGTCTGATGTAGTGCTCGTTGAGAGAAAAGAGTTAACCTCAGGTTCAACTTGGCATGCCGCAGGACTGTTGCCGTTGTTTAACATGAGTTACTCAGTAGGACAGCTCCATAAATATGCTGTAAATCTCTATAAAACTTTAGAAGAGGAAACTGGAAAAAATGTTGGCTTCAGCGTTGTTTCAAATATTCGTTTAGCAAGCACAAAAGATAGAATGGATGAGTACCATCAGTATGCAGGTGTTGCCCGAACTATTGGTGTAGATGTTAAATTTTTGAAACCAGAACAAGTAAAAGAAATTTGGCCTCTGTGCCATACAGATGATTTAGTTGGAGCAATTCAACACCCAGAAGATGGATACATCCAACCCGCAGATTTAACACAAGCTTTAGCAACCGGTGCAAGAAATAGGGGGGCAGAGATTTATAGAAACACAACAGTTCTATCAATGAGACAAACAAAAGATGGATGGATTGTTGAAACAGATAAAGGATCAATTGAGTGTGAACATGTAATTTCTTGTTCTGGAAATTTTGCAAGACAAACTGGTGAAATGGTTGGATTAGATATTCCAGTCATTCCTGTTGAACATCAATACATTGTAACTGAACCACATCCTGCAATTCAAAAAAGAAAAAAAGATGGTTTACCAGAAATGGGAGTTTTAAGAGATAGTGATAGTAGATGGTATATGAGAGAAGAAGCAGGTGGATTAATTTTAGGACCTTATGAAGATGGTGCACCAGCTTGTTATGTTGAAGGACCATCAAAGAATTCTGAATATGAATTATTTCAGGAAGATTTAGATAGATTAGCTCCACACATTGAAGGAGCAATACATAGAGTTCCTGCTTTTGGAGAAGTTGGAGTTAAGAAAGTTTATAACGGAGCAATTTGTTATACACCTGATGGAAATCCAATTGTAGGACCTGCTTGGGGACTCAAGAATTTTTGGATTAATGAAGGTCATAGTTTTGGAATAACTGCAGCAGGTGGTGCCGGTTGGCAACTTGCTGAATGGATTGTAGATGGAGAACCAACAATCGATATGTTGGGAGTTGAGCCAAGACGATATGGAAACTATGCAACCAAATCTTATTTGAAAGCTAAAAATGAAGAAGCTTACAGCCATGTATTTATAGTTCATTATCCAGATGAAGAAAGACCGGCAGCTAGACCTTTAAGAACAGCCCCATGTTACGAAAGAATGAAAAATTTAGGAGCAGTTTTTGGTCAAAAATTTGGATGGGAAAGACCTAACTTTTTTGCAACTGATGGAATGGAACAAAAAGATGATTGGTCATTTAGAAGATCAAAATGGTTTGATGCAATTAAAAAGGAATGTCAAAACGTAAAAGAAAATGTTGGTCTTTTAGATATGACTGCTTTTGCAAAATGCAGAATAAGAGGACCTAAAGCAGAAGAGTTTTTAGACTATTTAGTTGCAAACAAACTTCCAAAAAAGATTGGAAGAATAAACTTATGTCATGCATTAAATACTAAAGGTGGTGTGCATTCAGAATTTACAATCATGAAAGAAGCTGAGAATAGTTATTATTTAGTATCAGCTGGAGCAAATTTAAGATTAGACCATGATTGGATACAAAAATGGATGCCAGATGATGGATCTGTAATTTTTGAAGATTTAACTAATAGCACAGGTGTATTGGTGATAGCTGGTCCTAAAGCTAGACAGTTAATGCAAAAAGTTTCAACTGATGATTTTTCAAATGAAAATTTTAAGTGGCTTACTGCAAAAAATGTGAATGTAGGGTATGCACCAGTTAATGCTATGAGAGTAAATTTTGTTGGTGAACTTGGCTGGGAACTTCATCATCCAATTGAATATCAAAATCATATTTTCGATAAATTAATGGAAGCTGGTAAAGATTTAGGAATTAAACCATTTGGTATCAGAGCAATGAATAGTTTAAGAGTAGAAAAATCTTACAAACTAGTTGGAACAGAATTATCGATTGAATATTCTCCATATGAATCAGGACTAGATAGATTTATTCACCCAAATAAAGGAAACTTTATTGGTTTAGAGGCACTTAATAAATGGAGAGAAAAAGGTTTTGATAACAAGTTGGTAACTTTAGAAGTTCACAATACTAAAGATGCAGATGTTTTGGGAAACAACCCTATATTTAAAGACGGTAAAGTGGTTGGAAGAGCAACAGGTGGTGAGTTTGGATTTAGATTAGATAAATCAATTGCTCTTGCAATGGTAAAACCTGATTGTTCTAATGTGGGCGACAAATTACAAGTTGATATATTAGGTGAAATGTATGACGCTACGGTTCTAGATGAAAGTCCATACGATTCAGAAAATAATTTATTGAGAGCTTAATGAAAATCTTGGTAGCAGTAAAAAGAGTTATTGATTACAACGTTCAAATCAGAGTTAAAGAAGATGGTACTGGTGTTGTTACAGACAACGTAAAAATGTCAACTAATCCACCAGATGATAATGCAATAGAAGAAGCGGTGAAAATTAAAGAAGCAGGAAAGGCAACAGAGGTGGTTGCAATTACTGTCGGTGAAGAAAAAGCTCAAGAAACTGTTAGAAAGGCTTTAGCAGTTGGTGCAGATAGAGGAATTCATGTCAAAGCAGATGGAATACTAGAACCATTAGCTGTTTCAAAAATTTTACAAAAAGTTGTTGAAAAAGAAAAACCAGATTTAGTTTTCATGGGAAAACAAGCAATTGATGATGATTGTAATCAAACAGGTCAAATGTTGAGTGCATTATTAAATTGGCCGCAAGCAACTTTTGCATCAAAGATTGATGTAAAAGATAACAAACTAGAAGTTACTAGAGAAATTGATGAGGGACTTGAAACGATCGAAATAAATGTTCCTGCTATTGTAACTTGTGATCTAAGATTAAACGAACCACGATACGCTTCTCTGCCAAATATTATGAAAGCGAAGAAAAAACCAATAGAAGAAATTGCTGCATCTGACCTAGGTGTTGATACTTCTCCAAGGGTAGAGCAAATTAAAGTAGAAGAGCCACCAAAAAGAAAAGCAGGTATTAAAGTGGCTAATGTAGCAGAATTAGTTCAAAAATTAAAAAATGAAGCAAAGGTAATATAATGGCAGTTTTACTTATAGCCGAACATAACAATAAAGAGTTAAGACCATTTACATTAAATGCTGCTACAGCAGCTTCACAAATTGACAATGATGTTCATGCGTTATTAATTGGAAATAATAGTGCTGAGGCAGCAAAACATCTGTCAGAACTTCCAGTAATTAAAAAAGTTTTAAGCGTTGAAGCACCACACTATGAAAATTTTACAGCAGAAAATTTTGCTCCAGTTGTGGTTAAGTTAGCAGAAAATTATTCCCATATTATTTGTTCAGCAAATACATTTGGTAAAAATTTAATGCCAAGGATTGCAGCTCATCTTGATACTTCACAAGTTAGTGACATTATAAAAGTAATTTCATCTGACACTTATGTTAGACCAATTTATGCAGGAAATGCTTTTGCTACAGTCAAAAGTAATGATGCTAAAAAATGTGTTACAATAAGACCTACTTCATTTGATCCTTGTGAAAGTTCAGGGGGTTCAGCGCCAATTGAGAAAATTGATGCTGCTGAGGAATTTTCAAATACAAAATTTATAAAAAGAGAAGAAATTAAATCTGACAGACCTGAGCTTGGAACTGCAAGAATTGTTGTATCAGGTGGAAGAGGAATGCAAAGTGGAGATAACTTTAAATTAATTACAGAGATTGCTGACAAACTAGGTGCAGCAATTGGAGCATCAAGAGCAGCAGTTGATGCAGGTTATATAAGTAATGATCACCAAGTTGGACAAACCGGAAAAGTTGTTGTGCCAGATTTATACATAGCTGTTGGAATATCAGGAGCAATTCAGCATTTAGCAGGTATGAAAGAGAGTAAAGTTATAGTTGCAATTAATAAAGATGGTGAAGCACCAATTTTTAGTGTAGCTGATTACGGTCTTGAAGCAGATCTTTTTGAAGCCTTGCCTCAGTTCATGGAAGAGCTGAACAAATTAAACACTATACAAAAATAATCCTTACCGTTAAAAACTAGATTATGTCTAGAGAATCCATGGAATACGATGTTGTAATCATTGGTGGTGGTCCTTCAGGATTAGCAACTGCAATTAAATTAAAGCAATTAGATTCAAATTTAAATGTTTGTTTGCTTGAAAAAGCTTCAGAGATAGGAGCACATATTTTAAGCGGGAATGTTTTTGAGACAAGAGCACTAGATGAATTATTGCCTAACTGGAGAGAACTGAACTCACCAATTAAAACAAAAGTAACAAAAGAAAAATTTTTATTCTTAGGAAAAACAAAATCCTTAAGTTGGCCAACTTGGCTTTTGCCAGCAGTTCAACAAAATCACAAAAACTATATTATTAGTTTAGCTAACCTATGCAGATGGTTAGCTGAACAAGCAGAAAGTTTAGGTGTAGAGATTTTTCCAGGTTTCCCAGCAAGTGAAATTTTATACAACGATGATGGGTCTGTTAAAGGAGTAGCTACTCAAGATATGGGCATAGATAAAGAGGGAAACAAAAAAGATAGTTTTGAACCAGGGATTGAGCTTTTAGGAAAAGTAACGGTATTTGCTGAAGGATGCAGAGGTCATTTAGGAAAACAATTAATTCAAAAATTTGAATTGAGTAAAGGAAAAGATCCTCAGCAATATGGAATTGGTTTTAAAGAAATATGGGAAATAGATGAAAAAAATCATGAAGAAGGACTGGTTATGCATACAGCAGGATGGCCACTTGATAATAATACTTACGGTGGAAGCTTCATGTACCACGCTGAAAATAAACAAGTATTTTTAGGCTATGTAATTGGTTTAGATTACAAAAATCCATATTTATCTCCTTATGATGAATTTCAGAGATTTAAAACACATCCGGCAATAAAAAAAATAATAGAAGGTGGTAAAAGGATTTCTTACGGTGCAAGAGCTTTAATTGAAGGTGGATTTCAAAGTTTACCAAAAATGTTTATGCCTGGAGCTTTACTAGTTGGTTGCGATGCTGGAACTTTGAATATGCCAAAAATTAAAGGCTCTCATACTGCAATGAAAAGTGGAATGATTGCAGCCGAAACTATTAACGATCATTTAAAAGAAAATAAAAATTTATCTATTTATGAAGATAAATTTAAAAATAGCTGGTTGTATAAAGAATTATATGAAGCTCGAAATGTAAAACCTAGTTTTAGTTGGGGATTAATATTGGGGATTATATTTACAGGTATTGATCAAATTTTATTTAGAGGAAAACTTCCTTTCACACTTAAACATAAGCATGCAGATCATGAAACATTAAAGCCTGCAAATCAAATGCCTAAAATAGATTATCCAAAGTACGATAATGTTATAACTTTTGATAAAACAAGCTCAGTTTATCTTACAGGAACTAATCATGCTGATAATCAACCTGTGCATTTGCAACTTAAAGATCCTGATTTACCAATTAAATTTACTCTGGAAAAATTTGATGAACCTGCACAAAGATATTGTCCTGCTGGAGTTTATGAAGTTCAAAAAGAAAATGATGTTAATAAGTTTGTAATTAACTCACAAAATTGTATTCACTGTAAAACTTGCGATATTAAAGAACCTTCACAAAACATAACTTGGGTTACGCCAGAAGGTGGTGGTGGACCAAGATATGGGAATATGTAGATTAAGATAAATCTATTGCAAATTTTTTTAAAGTTTCGATGGGTAAATGTTTTAAAGTATTTTTATGAGTTCTTTTTAGAAATATAGGACATCCTTTACCAGCTTCAACTGCTTTTGCATACCAACTTGCACAAACACACCATCCATCACCATCTTTCAAACCAGGAAATCCAAATTCAGGATGAGGAGTAATTAAATCATTTCCCGCTTCCTTTAACCATTCTAAAAATTCAGTTGTAACTTTCGCACATACAGTATGTACACCGTGGTCATTTACATCTGTATTGCAACACCCATCTCTAAACCATCCAGTTAAAGGATCATTAGAGCATTCTTCTAAATCTTCCCCTAGTACATTTTTTTGCTTAGTAGTTTCCATAGACGTCATATATGTCTTTATCTATAAAGGCGTTGAAAGATATAGATCTTCTTTCTTCATTAGAGTTTTTAAATGGAAAAACAGTATGCATTAAATAATTTGGAAAAAAATAAAAATCTCCTACTTCTGGTTTTAATGTAAGTGTAGAATTACATAAAAACATTCTTGAACCATGAATTAATTGTAAATGACCACCTGGATTATTTTTTCTAATTTTCTTTTGTTTATACTCACCAAAATCTTTAGGAACTTTTAAAAATCCTGCACCAGAAATATGACCTCCATGCCAATGAGTTGGATTGTATTCATTTTCGAATTGTCTTACTACCCATGTTTTTATTAAATGAAAATTTTTAATTTTTTTTCCAGTTTCAATTTCAATCCATTTTTGCGAACATGTTGATAAAAAGTCTAACCATCCACTTTCTTTTATAATTTCATTATTTAAAATAAATTCTTGTGTCACATCACCCGCTAAATTATTTCCATGGTCATATTTTTTTTGATCTTCTTGGTTACTAAGTAATTTATCAGTATGTTCATTTATATTATCTAAAATATATTTAGGAATTTTAATTTTAAAAATAGAAGGCCCAAATGTTCTGATTACTTGATAGTCAACCTTCTCAGACATCTCTATTTATATTTTTGTTGGATTGGGTTGTCCTTTGTAAACTTCTTCAGGATCAAATTTTTTTTCTTTTTCAAGAAATTCCATTTCTATTTTGCGCCCATTATCAATTGGTCCCATAGGAATAGATCTGTAAAAGCAAGATCTGTATCCAACATGACAACTAGCTCCATCACCGATATCAACAGTTAACCATATAGAGTCTTGATCATCATCAATTCTTATTTCAGTAACCTTTTGTGTAAAACCACTCGTTTTACCTTTGTGCCAAATAGCTTTTCTTGATCTACTAAAATAGTGTGCTTCTTTAGTTTCAATTGTCTTTTTAAGAGCTTCTACATTCATATACCCGTGCATTAAAATGTCCTTGGTTTTTGAACACATAGTAATAACTGGGATTAACCCATCATTATCAAATTTTGGTGATAGAAGATTTCCTTCTTCAATATCATAGATATTTTCTCTTTTTTTGAACATACGGGGTGATTATGTAGCACATATCTAAATATATTAAATATTTTTAAATTAAGGTAATTACTGTATAAAAAGGCGCTATGAAATTAGTAAAAGACACAGACGACAAAAATTTAGATACAAAAAAGGTCTCAGATAAAGAAGCTGAAGAAGCTATTAGAACCATTTTATCTTGGATGGGTGAAGACCCTAAGAGAGAGGGGTTATTAGAAACTCCAAAAAGAGTAGTAAAAGCATTCAAAGAATATTTTCAAGGTTACAATGAGGATGCGAAAAAAGTATTAGATAAAACTTTTGGTGATGTCGAGGGTTACAGTGACATGGTTGTTCAAAAAAACATCTCAGTACAAAGTCACTGTGAACATCATATGGCTCCAATAATAGGAAAAGCTCATGTTGCCTATATAC
>QCGU01000019.1 GCA_003278165.1 Pelagibacteraceae bacterium AG-390-A02 | reverse complement strand
TTATTAATGACTGCTACCCCTATTCCAAGAACTTTAACAATGACAATTTATGGTGATATGGATTTATCAATTATTAAAGAAAAACCTAAAAACCGTAAAGTGATAAAAACTTACAGTAAATTAGAAAATAAAATTGACGATGTAATCAAATTTATAAAAAAAGAGATTAGTTTAGGAAATCAAGTATTTTGGGTATGTCCTTTAATTGAGGAATCTAAAAAATTAGATCATACATCTGCAATACAAAAATTTGAATATTTAAAAAAATTATTCCCTAAGCAAGTCTCAATGCTCCATGGAAAAACAGATATAAGTGAAAAAGAGGAAATATTAAAAAAGTTTTTAAAAAGAGAGTTTAAGATATTGGTATCAACAACTATCATTGAGGTAGGTATAGACTTCCCAAATGCAAATGTAATAATAATTGAAAATGCAAATAAGTTTGGTCTATCCCAACTTCACCAATTGAGGGGTAGAGTTGGTAGAGGGGAAAAAGAGGCTACTTGTATTCTTATGTTTAAATCAAACTTAAGTGATAATGCTAAAAAAAGAATTAATATTTTAAAAGATACGAATGATGGATTTGTTATTTCCGAAGAAGATATGAAGATCAGAGGTTTTGGTGATATTTTAGGCTTTAAACAAAGTGGTGTTAAAAATTTCAAGTTAGCAGATCCAATTCAGAATAGTGATTTATTTGAATTAGCTGAAAAAGAAATAAAAAGAATTGAACTTGAAAATGAAAATTTAAGTAAATTTAAACCTTTAATCAAATTATACGATAGAGCAGATATAATTAACGATATAGCTTAAGAATTATTAGAAGTTCCAGCAGAAACTATAAATTTAGAAGCCTCTTCAAAAGACATATTTAAATAAATAACATCCTCAACTGGGAACATTAGTAAAAAACCACTTGTTGGATTAGGTGTTGTGGGAACAAAAACATTTACTAATTTTTTATTTGTCTTCTTTGCCATCTCCCCAGTATTTTCTTTAGTAGCAAAACCAACAGCCCAAACACCTTTTCTTGGGTACTCAATTAAGACAACACTTTTTTTTCCATCATCTTTTTTTGAAAAAGTTTCTGTCATTTGTACGATTGCAGAATAAACAGTTCTTAAAAATGGAATTCTTTTAAATAGATCATCTATTAATTTTAAAATTCTTTTACCAAAAAAAGATAATGATAAACCACCAACTAAAGTAATAAATATAACTGTTATTACTATTTCTACCCCTGGTATATTAAAAGGAAGGTAGTTATTTGGATTTATATTCTTAGGTATTAAATTTGATGATATTCCAATTAAAATTTTACTGAGATAAAGTGTAAAACCAATTGGAATTAATACAACTACACCAGTAATAAAGTAATTTCTTAAGGTTAGAGAAAAAGATTTTTTAGAGCCTTTTTTTGACATATTTTTTTTTAACTATAGCTAGCATACACAACAAAAATTATTGCAATGATAAATAATACAACTAAAATTTTATTATTAAGATTCATTATGATAAATTATTATCAATTTTAGAATGAAATGAATAGAAGAAAATTTTTAACATATGTTGGTTGTGGTTGTGGAAGTTTACTTTTACATTCGTGCGCAACTGCTCCAATTACTGAAAGAAAACAATTAAAATTAATCCCTGAAGCAAAATTAAATGCTCAAGCTGCTCAGATTTATGAAAAAGTTAAAGAAAAAGAGAAAATGAGCGATGACAAAAAAACTTTAAATGAAATAAAAGAAATTGGAAAAAAAATGGAAGATTCAATTAGTGAATATTTTTTTAGATCCAATTTAAGTGACCCAACCTCAAACTTTGATTGGGAATATATATTAATTGATAATAAAAAAGTTAGAAACGCTTGGTGCATGCCAGGAGGGAAAATTGCGGTTTATACAGGTATACTTGATGTTACAAAAAATACTAATGGTCTGGCTGCTGTAATGGGACATGAAGTTGCTCATGCTGTAGCAAAACATTCTGTTGAAAGAGCAAGTAGAGGAGTTTTGCTAAGCACAGGTACAAGAATTATTGATATTGCAAGTGGAGGCATACTATCGGATATCAATAGAACTACTGGAATGGATACAGTTGGCCTACTATCTCAAATTGGATTAATGAATCCATTTAATAGAAAACAAGAAAGTGAAGCTGATTATCTTGGTATGATTTTTTCATCTTTATCAGGATATGATATTAGAGAGACAGTTAAAATATGGGAAAGAATGAAAGAATTAAATAAAGGTAAAGAACCTCCACAATTTATGAGCACTCATCCTTCATCTGACACTAGAATTAAACAGTTAAATGATTGGATGAATGAAGTAATTCTTGATTATCCACCGATTGAAATAAGTTAATTCAAAAAGTGGTGAGCCGTGATGGACTCGAACCATCGACCCATTCCTTAAAAGGGAATTGCTCTACCAACTGAGCTAACGGCCCACAAATTTCATTTTTATGAAAATGAATATGGCTTGTATACAGATAAATTTTAATATTTCAATTCGTTCAATGTAATTTTTTAAAAAGAATTAGTCATAAATGAGGGGTTTTTATTACAAAGTTGCACCCATAACAGCACAGTTAATAAAACTACAACTTATCAATGTATTTATCATGAAATTCATCGAAGGTATTATTCATAATATTTTTTCTGATTTCAGACATTAATTCTTGATAAAAATTTATATTGTGGAGCGTTAATAGCATAGATGCTAATATTTCATTAGTATTAAACAAATGATTTAAATAGTTTTTTGAATATTTATTTAGATTTAAATTTTTACAATTTGCATCTAAGGGGGTGTTATCATATTGATATTTATTATTTTTAATATTTACGCGTCCATTCCATGTAAAAGCCAGGCCCGTTCTACCTGATCTTGTTGGAAGAACACAATCAAACATATCGATACCTCTTTTTACAGCACCTAAAATATCCGAAGGCGTACCAACACCCATTAAATAATGGGGTTTTTCATCTGGCAAATGTTCTTTAATATCATCTAAAACAGTAAACATTTCATTTTGAGTTTCTCCTACAGCCAAACCTCCTACCGCATAACCATCGAATCCGATATTTGTAAGTCCTTCAAGTGATTTCAATCTTAAATCTTTAAACAACCCACCCTGAATAATGCCAAATAATGCTTTGTGAGGATTTTTTCCAAATGCGGTTTTAGATCTCTCAGCCCAATACAAAGATAGATCCATAGATTTTTTTATTAAATTATAATCTTCAGTTTTTTTTGGGCACTCATCCATTATCATTACAATATCTGAGTTTAAGCCTAATTGAATTCTAATGCTTTCTTCAGGGCTTAAATAGAATTTTTTTCCATCAACATGTGAATTAAAAATAGCTCCTTTTTCACGATCTATTTTATTTAACTTTGATAGAGACATTACCTGAAACCCACCAGAATCTGTTAGTATTGGTAAATCACAATTCATGAACCCATGTAAACCCCCCGCAGATTCTATTCTTTCTACACCAGGACGGATCATTAAATGATATGTATTAGATAGTATTATTTCTGATCCAGTTTTTTTTATATCATCGATAGTACAAGCTTTAACTGTTGCTTGAGTGCCGACAGGCATAAATGCTGGTGTATTAATCTCACCCCTATGAGTTTCTATAACACCAATTCTAGCAAATTTGTCTTTGTTTAAAACTTTAAAGGCAAAATTTTTTAATGCCATTTAATATTTTACAATGATTTAAAACTTATAATTTTATCAGGATCTGTTACAGCGCCATTATTGTTTTGATCACCTCTTTTAATTTTATCTACAAACTCCATTCCTTCTAGAACTTTTCCAAAGACAGTATACTGTCTGTCTAAAAAAGGTGCAGGTTGAAAGCAGATAAAAAATTGACTATTCGCACTATTTGGATCTTGAGCTCTAGCCATAGATAATGTGCCTCTATCATGAGGTAAGCTATTAAATTCTTGTTCTAAATCAGGCATATCAGATCCGCCCATACCTGCTCTTCTTAAATCAAAATCTTTATTTTCTGAATTTCCAAATTTAACATCACCTGTTTGAGCCATAAAACCGTCAATCACTCTATGAAATACAACATTGTCATATTTTCCACTGTTAGCTAAATCTTTAATTCTTTTGACATGATTTGGTGCTACATCTTCAAATAATTCAATTTTTACATCACCATCTTTTAGTTTTAAAATCATTATATTCTCCTCAGCTATTAATTGATTTGCACTAATAAAAAATAAAATAAATATGTAAGATAAAATTCTATTCATATTTTTCTTTTAAAGATTTTATTGTGCTTTTGGTAGTAAATTTTTTAATATTTCCATTTAATTTTACAATTTCTTTAACAAATCTAGATGAAATAATTTGATTTTCTAGATCTGACATTAAAAAAATTGTTTCAATATTTTGGTTAAGTTTCCTATTCATTCCAGCAAGTTGAAATTCATATTCAAAATCAGATACAGCCCTTAAGCCACGCAATATGATATTTGATTTATATTTTTTACATAAATCAGTTGTTAATGAACCAAAGGACACAACAATAATTTTTTTTTTATTTAATTTTAAATCCTTGAATAAAGCTTTATTGACTATTTCTATTCTTTCTTCTGATGAAAATAAATAATTTTTATTACTAACATCTGAAACACCAACTACTATTTTATCAAAAAGTTTTAGTGCTTTTTTAATAACATCTATATGACCATAAGTAATTGGGTCAAAAGTACCTGGATATATTGCAATTTTACTCATTAAATTAAATTATCATCAATTTTAATTGCAGAAACCACTTTTTCATCACCAGATAATTTTATAATTCTAACACCCTGAGTATTTCTACTGGCAGTTCTTATTTCTTTTACAGCAACTCTAATAACTCTGCCTTTATTTGTGGAAATTAAAATTTCATCACCTTCAAATACTGGAAAAGATGATGTTATATTACCATTTCTTGGAGAATTTATAATTCCAATAATACCCTTTCCTCCTCTATTGGTAACTCTATAATCTAAATGAGAAGTCTTTTTACCATAACCATTTTCACTTATTGCCAATACAAATTTTTCTTTTGCTTTTAATTCTGATTTTTCATCTTTTGATTTTTTTCCATTTTTACTCAATTTATCATTATCAATTACTGATAATGAAACTATTTGATCGCCTGAAGCAAGCTCTATACCCTTTATTCCTTTAGAAGATCTTCCTTTAAATACTCTTAGTTTTCTAGCTTCAAAACGAATACATTTTCCAAATCTTGTACTTAGAATTATATCCTGATCATCTTTGCAAATTTTAACTCCAACAATTTTATCATTATTATCAAGTTTCATTGCAATTTTTCCTGAGGCATTGATGGAAGAAAAATCTTCTAAACTATTTTTTCTTACTTTACCTTGAGCTGTAGCAAAAATAATTTGATAATTTTTTGAGTCTGTGTCTTCGTCAGGCATGGGCATAATTGAACTGATAGATTGATGGCTTTTTAATGGAAGTATGTTGAATAAAGATTTACCTTTTGAAGCCGATGATCCTTCAGGTATTTTCCATGCTTTAATTTTATAAACCAATCCTTCTGTTGAAAAAAATAAAACTGACGTATGTGTATTTACTGAAAGCGTTTGTATCACTGAATCTTGATCTCTAGTGGTTATTCCCGATTTACCTTTTCCACCTCTTTTTTGTTGTTTTACATTATTTAATGAACCTCTTTTAATATAACCTTGTAACGTTACAGTGATGATTACAGATTGTTTTTGGATTGTTTCTTCGATGTCATAATTTAAAACTGCATCGATAATTTTAGTTCTTCTTGGAATAGCAAATTTCTCTTTAATATTTTTTAATTCCTCACTTATTACTTTTAAAAGCTCTTTTTTAGATGAAATTATTTTTTTATATTTTGCAATTAATTCAGCTAATTTTTTAATCTCAACTTCAATTTCATTAATACCAAGAGCTGTTAATTTTTGTAATCTTAATTCTAAGATAGCTAAAACTTGTGGTTCAGATAAAGAATAAACATTTTTACCCTTTTTTCCCTCTACTAAAGAAATTAATTTTTGTGATTTATTTATTTTCCACTTAGTTTTAAGAATAGCATTTTTTGCATCCTCAGGTGTTTTAGA
Source organism: Pelagibacteraceae bacterium AG-390-A02 (assembly GCA_003278165.1). Lineage (GTDB taxonomy): Bacteria > Pseudomonadota > Alphaproteobacteria > Pelagibacterales > Pelagibacteraceae > Pelagibacter. Next base: position 9,607 of record QCGU01000019.1, on the reverse strand, counting down.
AGATCTAATAATTTTTATAATTTTATCTAAGTTTTCTACAGCTACAGATAGACCAATTAAGATATGCGCTCGTTCTTCTGCTTTTTGAAGATCAAATTTTGTTTTTTTGATTACTACATCTTCTCTAAATGATAAAAAATTAGATAGAAATTCTTTTAAAGTACATGTTTTTGGTTTCCCTTCTACTATTGCTAAAGTGTTAAAGCCAAAAGAACTTTCTATTTGAGTATTTTTATAAAGTTGCCTTTTAATTGTTTCTGGTTCAACACCATTTCTTAAATCAATAGCAACTCTTATACCTTCTCTATTAGACTCATCTCTTATATCTTTAATCCCCTCAATTTTCTTTTCTCTAACTAATTGTGCAATTCTTTCATTAAGCACAGCTTTATTCACTTGATATGGAATGGAGGTAATCACTAATCTATCTCTACCATTCTTTAAGCTTTCAACTGATACTTCTCCTCTAATTTTAAATGAGCCTCTTCCATTGTTGTAACCTTGTTTAATTATATCTTTACCAATTATTACTCCTCCAGTAGGAAAATCTGGTCCTGGAATATGTTTCATTAATTCTTTTATTTTAATATCTTTGTTGTCTATTAAAGCTAATGTACCATCAATTATCTCACCAAGATTATGAGGAGGAATGCTGGTTGCCATTCCAACAGCTATACCACCTGCACCGTTAACTAATAAATTTGGAAATTGTGCAGGTAATACGCTAGGTTCTTTTTCAGTCTCATCGTAATTACTTTTAAAACTAATCGTATTTTTTTCGATATCATCAATTAAATATTGTGAAACTTTAGATAATCTTGTTTCAGTGTACCTCATAGCAGCCGCAGGATCACCGTCAATAGATCCAAAATTACCCTGTCCTTGAACCAAAGGTAAGCTCATCGAAAAATCTTGCACCATCCTAACTAAAGCATCGTATACAGATTGGTCACCATGAGGGTGATATTTACCAATTACATCCCCGACTATTCTTGCTGATTTTCTGAATTGTTTAGACCAATCATAACCACCCTTGTACATTGCATAAAGAATTCTTCTATGAACTGGTTTTAATCCATCTCTTACATCAGGTAATGCACGACTAACAATAACACTCATTGCATAAGACAAATAAGACGAGCTCATCTCGTCATGCATAGAGATTAGATTAATATTTTTATCTTTTGGTTCTTCAGTTTTTTGCATAGAAATTAAAATGGTATTTCGTCATCCATATCATTTGACACTTGAGAAGAATCCTCAATATTGTTTTGTTGAGTTGTGTCATTCTGAATTCCACCACCTGTATTTCCTCCACCTAACATTGTAAGTGAGGAATTATAACCTTGTATTACAATTTCTGTTGAATACTTATCTTGTCCAGATTGTTCATCTTTCCATTTACGTGTTGTGAGTTGACCCTCGACATAAACTTGAGCACCTTTTTTTAAATATTGCTGAACAACATTTACTAATCCTTCATTGAATACAACTATACGGTGCCATTCAGTTTTTTCTTTTCTTTCGCCGGTATTTTTATCTTTCCACGTCTGGCTGGTTGCAAGACTAAGTCTAGCTACACTCTTGCCATTTACCATTTGTTTAATTTCTGGGTCTGCGCCCAAACGACCAATTAATAATACTTTATTTAAACTTCCAGCCATAATATTTTACTATTTGTTAAATTAATTAATAAGATTTATATCACAATTCTTCTGAATATTAATTTTATTGACTCAAAGCAACTAAAAATATGATGAAAAAGATAGTTATAAAGGGCGCTAAAGAACATAATTTGAAGAATGTGACTGTAGAGATTCCAAAAGACAAATTTGTTGTGATAACAGGTTTGTCTGGGTCAGGAAAATCTTCATTAGCTTTTGATACCATCTATGCAGAAGGTCAAAGAAGGTATGTCGAAAGCTTATCAGCTTATGCTCGTCAGTTTTTAGATAAAATGAAAAAACCAAATGTTGATTTAATTGAAGGATTAAGTCCTGCCATAGCAATTGAACAAAAAAATACTTCAAAAAACCCTAGATCAACTGTTGCAACTGTTACAGAAATTTATGATTATATGAGAGTACTCTATGCAAGAGCAGGTATTCCCTACTCTCCTTTTACAGGTAAGCCAATAACCTCTCAAACAATTACTCAAATTGTTGATTTAATTAAAAAATTACCAAAAAAATCTACAATATATATTTATGCACCTGTAGTTAGAGGCCGAAAAGGTGAATATAAAAAAGATATATTAAGCTACAAGAGACGTGGGTTTAGAAAAATAAAAATTGATAACGTATTATACGATATAGAAAAATCTCCTAACCTTGATAAAAAATTAAAGCATGACATTTCAATTCTAGTAGACAGAATTGTACTTAATTCAAAACTTGGAAACAGATTAGCAGAAAGCGTAGAAACAGCTGTAAATATAGCTAATGGATTAGTTTTTGTTGAATATGAAGATGAAACACTTCCTCAAAAATTTCGAAAAATTGAAAAATTAATTTACTCAACAAAGTTTGCTTGTCCAGAAAGTGGTTTTACAATTGAAGAAATAGAACCAAGATTGTTTTCATTTAATAGCCCATATGGTGCCTGTGAAGAATGTGAAGGTATTGGAATGAAGTTAAATGTAGATCCAAATTTAGTAGTACCAGATGAACGTAAGAGTTTAGCTGATGGGGCAATTGAACCTTGGTCTAAATCAACAACTTTATATTATGCACAAACATTGGCTTCACTTGCTAAACATTATGAGTTTTCTCTTGATGAAAAATGGAAAAAACTTCCAAAAAAAATAAAAGATATAATTTTGTATGGATCTGATGAAGATGAAATTAAATTCAATTATGATGATGGATATGAAAAATATTCTTATAAAAAAACTTTTGAAGGTGTAATCAATAATCTTGAAAGACGTTTCTTGGAATCTGATAGTGAGTGGAAAAGAGAAGCAATAGCCGAATACCAATCTGATACTGCCTGCGAAGCTTGTAATGGTGATAGGTTAAAAGAAGAGGCATTATGTGTTAAAATTAATGATTTAAATATTAGTGAAGTCACTAAAAAATCAATTCATGATGCAGCTGAATGGTTTAAGAGCTTGGAAAATAGTTTAGACAAAAGGCAATTTAAAATTGCTGAGCATGTTCTAAAAGAAATTAATGAAAGATTAAATTTCTTACTTAATGTTGGTTTAGATTACTTAACACTTTCAAGAGAGTCTGGAACTTTATCAGGTGGAGAGGCTCAAAGAATTAGATTAGCATCACAAATTGGATCTGGTTTGACAGGAGTATTGTATGTTTTAGATGAACCATCAATTGGTTTACATCAAAAAGACAATGTTAAATTAATAAATGCATTAAAAAGATTAAGAGATCTTGGAAACACAGTAATTGTCGTTGAACATGATACTGAAACTATGGAAAATGCAGATCATATTATTGATCTTGGACCCGAAGCTGGAACAAATGGTGGAGAAATAACTGCTCAAGGAACTTATGAAGAAATTAAAAAAGATAAGAATAGTATAACTGGGCAATATCTAGCAAATAAACAATCGATAGAAATTCCTAAAACAAGACGATTAGCAAAAAACGGAAGATTTGTTGAAATCAATGGCGCCAGTGGAAATAATTTAAATAATGTTAATCTTAAAATTCCTACTGGAACATTCACTTGTGTAACAGGAGTTTCAGGTAGCGGCAAATCTACATTAGTATTACAAACATTGTTTCATGCATTAAATTTAACCCTTAATAACAAAGCTAGAAAAACTCCTAAAGCTTTCAAAGGTTATAAAGGTGTAGAGCTAATTGATAAAATTATTGATATCGATCAATCCCCTATTGGTAGAACTCCAAGATCTAATCCAGCAACATATACAGGAGCTTTTGGTCCTATAAGAGATTGGTTTACTAGCTTACCAGAGTCCAAAACAAGAGGTTATAAGCCAGGAAGATTTTCGTTTAATGTTAAAGGTGGTAGATGTGAAGCTTGTGAAGGTGATGGTGTTATTACTTATGAAATGCACTTTCTACCAGATGTATATATTCAATGCGATGAGTGCAAAGGGACAAGATACAATAGAGAAACTCTAGAAATTAAGTTTAAAGGAAAAAGTATAGCAGATGTTTTAGATATGTCTGTTGATGAAGGTTGTGAATATTTTGAAAACATATCTAATATTAAAACAAAATTACTAACCTTAAAAAAAGTTGGACTTGGTTACATTAAGATTGGACAACAAGCTACTACCCTATCTGGTGGGGAAGCGCAAAGAATTAAACTAGCTAAAGAATTATCAAAAAGATCAACTGGTAGAACAATGTACATATTAGATGAACCAACAACTGGTTTGCATCAACATGATATTAAAAAATTACTAGAAATCCTTCACACTTTCGTGAAATTAGGAAACACTGTTGTAGTAATCGAACATAATTTAGATGTCATTAAAACAGCTGATTACATAGTTGATATGGGTCCAGAGGGTGGTATTAAAGGTGGTAAAATTGTTGCAGAAGGAAAACCCGAGGAAGTTTGTAAAGTAAAAGATAGTTACACCGGACAGTTTTTAAAAACCCTTTTAAACTAGATATAAAAACTTAAAAATAATCTAAAATTAGTGTATATTAATTAAGAATCATGAGTAGTTTATTATCATCATTATCTAAAACAATTCACGCATCACTAGCATTAGCTATCATATTGTTTTTTGGTCTATCTTTCTTAAACGATGGGATAGCCATTGATACTCTCTTCTGGAGTTGGCTATTTAGATACATTCATGTTGTCGTTGCAATAATGTGGATAGGATTATTATGGTATTTTAATTTTGTTCAAATTCCTAACATGGGAAAAATACCTGATGAACAAAAACCGGCTATTGGAAAAGTGATTGCTCCAGCTGCATTATTTTATTTTAGATGGGCAGCTGCATTTACAGTTTTATCTGGTTTAATTCTAGCTTTATTAAATGGATATCTACATGACGCAATGACTTTAAGCATTGGTTCTGGTGTTCCAAAACATACAGCTATAGGTATTGGAATGTGGTTAGGAATTATTATGGCATTTAATGTTTGGTTTGTAATCTGGCCGAACCAAAAAAGAGCTTTAGGAATAGTTGAAGCTGATCCAGAAACAAAAGCTAAGTCTGCTAAAACTGCAATGTTATTTTCAAGAACAAATACATTATTATCTCTTCCAATGTTGTTAACAATGGTAATTGCACAAAACTTATATTAAACAGTTTTGTTATCGTCTTCTCTCAAGACTGTTTTCTGCGAAACCCTTAATCTGACTAAAACTGTATTTGCTATATAAATTGAAGAATATGTACCAAATACAACACCAAGTATCATCGCTAAAGAAAAACCTTTTAATATTTCACCACCAAAAAAGAATATTGCCAATAGAGCTAATAAAGTTGTAGCTGAAGTAATTATCGTTCTTGATAAAGTTTCATTGATTGAAATATTTGTTAATTCAAAAATTTTGATATCAGAATATTTTCTTAGATTTTCTCTAACACGGTCAAAAATTACAACAGTGTCGTTCATTGAATAACCAACAATAGTTAGAACAGCTGCAATAATTGACAAATTAATCTCAAGGCTGAATAATGAAAAAATTCCTAATGTAACTATTACATCATGAAATAAAGCCAAAATAGCACCCAAACTAAATTGCCATTCAAAACGTATCCAAATATAAATAAGCATCACTGCTAAAGATAAGGAAATAGCAATTACACCAGCTTTAAGCAATTCAGCACTAACCTTAGGACCTACATTTTCAACTCTTCTAAAGTCATAATTACTTCCAAAAGAACTATCTAAATTCTTTTTGATTTCTTCAATTATATTTTTTTTATTATCTTTGTTTTCAAATTTAATTAGAAAATCAGTATCATTTCCAAATTTTTTAACTGAAACATCGCCTAAATCCATTTGATTAAATTTATCTCTTAGAGAACTTACTTTAATCTTGCTATCTGATGATCTTAATTCAATCAATGTTCCACCTTTAAAGTCAATACCATAATTTAAACCTTTAAATATTAATAATAAAAGCGAAGCTGTAATTAATAATATAGATAATATATTAAATTGATTATAATATTTGTTAAAAGCTATCATTAGATTAATTTTTCCTTATTTTTATTTCTTATTACATAAAGGCTAGTGAACAGTCTTGCTATAAAATAAACCGAAAATAGAGTTGTAAATATTCCAACACCCAAGGTAACTGCAAAACCTTTTACTGGTCCAGATCCCATAAAAAATAAAATTATAGCAGCCAATAATGTAGTAATATTTGCATCAATAATTGCTGTTCTTGACTTTGTGTAACCTCCATCGAAAGCTAGAATATTATTACTTTCACCTTTTAACTCTTCTTTAATTCTTTCAAAAATTAAAACATTTGCATCAACTGCCATTCCTACAGTTAAAATTATCCCAGCAATACCAGGAAGAGTTAAAGTTGCTTCAAATAAAGTTAAAATGCCAAGTAATAAAAATAAATTTATTATTAATGTTACGTTAGTGATTAGTCCAAAAACTTTGTATTTCACAAACATAAAAATAATAACTAATAAAAAACCTATAGCTAAAGCTATCATACCTGCATTAATCGAGTCTTGTCCTAAATCAGGTCCAACGGTTCTTTCCTCTATGATTTCTAATGGAGCAGGCAAAGCTCCAGATCTTAATAATAAAGCTAAATCTGTAGCAGTTTGAAAAGTAAACCCACCACTTATTTGTCCAGATCCACTTGCTATTGTATCTCTAACAACTGGTGCACTAATTATTTTTCCATCCAAAACAATAGCTAATTGCTTGCCTATACCTGTTGATGTTGCTTTACCAAATCTTTTGGCACCTACTCTATCTAAAGTAAATGAAACAATAGTTTGATTTGTCTGAGTATCCATTTTTGGTTGAGCATCTAATAGATTTTCTCCACTAATGATTATTCTTTTACTTACTGTTGCTTCCTCCAAGCCATCTTCAAATTTTAACTTATCAACACCAAATCTGTCACTTTCGTCATTTGTTACAAATCTAAAAGTTAAATTTGCAGTTTTTCCTAAAAGGGATTTAATTCTTTGTGGATCATCCAACCCAGGAAGTTCAACTAAAATCCTATCATTACCTCGTTTTAAAATATTAGGTTCATTTGTTCCAACTTCATCTACTCTTCTTCTTACAATCTCTATAGCTTGATCTTGTGATGAATTTTTAAGATTAATTACACCTTGTCTTGAAAAACTTACTTTTAAATTTATACCAGTATCTTCAATATCGAGTTGATGCGACTTAAATCTTGGGTAATAAGGATTTAGATCACTATTCTCATCTTGAAATACGTCTATTACTACTTGCTTGTCTAAATCAGCAACATTAAAAAAAATATTTCGATTATCAATTTTAATATTATTAACTTTAATGTTCTTTTCTTTAAAATAATTTCTAATAGTAGTTGTTAAATTTTGTAATTTTTGTTCAATTACAGGTTCATTATCAATTTCAAGTAGGAGGTATGATCCACCTTGTAAATCTAAACCAAGATTTATTTTTTTATCAAAAAAACTATCATCAAACTTAAATAAATTTGATGATGCGATTAAGATAAATAATAAAGAAAATATAGTTACAAATAAGATTCTTAGTTTAGAAAAATAAAGCACTTATCTAAATTGATTATTTTTTTACTTCTGGAGTATTGTTTAAGAGACTTTGAATACCTGTTGCTTTAACTATTTCTACTTTTACATTCTCAGCTATTTCAACTTCTACTTTGTCATTATCAATTAATCTTTCTACTCTTCCTGTAATACCACCAGAAGTGACTACTTTATCACCTCTCTTTAATCCTTCGACCATTGCTTTATGCTCTTTAACTTTTTTTTGCTGTGGTCTTATTAAGAAAAAATAAAAAATAACAAAAATTAAAATTAACGGTATAAATTGACCTATTCCTGAACCTTCCATAAATCTCCTTTAAATTATGGCATTCTTATACCATCTAACTGATTAAAACAACTTTAATTGTTGGAAATCAATTCCATATTATTCATATAAGGTCTTAGAACTTTAGGTACTATAATAGACCCGTCTTTTTGTTGATAGTTTTCCATAATTGCAATGAGAGTTCTTCCAACAGCTAAACCACTTCCATTTAAAGTACCAGCAAAAACGTTTTCCTTATTTTTATTTTTATATCTAGCCTTCATCCTCTGAGCTTGAAAAGTCGAACAAGATGAACAAGAAGATATTTCTCTATATTTGTTTTCAGATGGTAACCATACTTCTATGTCATAGGTCTTTTCTGCACTAAATCCCATATCTCCCGAACACAAAATTACCTTTCGGTAAGGTAATTCTAATTTGTCAAGTATATCAGTAGCACAATTTGTCATTCTTTCTAATTCTTCTAGACATTTTTCATTTTCAACAATACTTACCATTTCGACTTTATAAAATTGATGCTGTCTAATCATACCTCTTGTATCTTTTCCGTAACTTCCAGCTTCTTTTCTAAAGCAAGGTGTTGAAGCAACAAATCTCATTGGTAAATTATTAAGATCAATCATTTTGTCTTTGACAATGTTGGTTAAGATCACCTCAGCTGTTGGGATTAAAAATTTTCTATCAGATCCTTCATCAAATTTAATTTCAAACTGATCATTTTCAAATTTTGGTAGCTGTCCAGTGCCATACATTGTGTTTTCTGATGCCATTAAAGGTGGTGATATCTCCTGATAACCATTTTGATGAATATGCGTATCAAGCATAAAATTTGATATTGCTCTTTCTAATAGAGCTAATTTATCTTTTACAAAAACAAATCTTGATCCAGTAGTTTTTGTAGCTAAATCAAAATCAAGCATATTTAGTTTTTCACCTAATTCATAATGTGTTTTAGGTTTAAATTCTAAATTAGGTATCTCTCCTGATTTTAATATTTCTTTATTATCATTTTCATCTTTACCGTTTGGAACATCTTCATGTGGTATATTGGGCATGCTAGACAACAAACTATCTAGATCAAACTTAATTTGTTTTTGATCTTCTACAATTTTGTAATTTGTTACTTATTTGCTGAACATATTTATGGTTTTCTTGTTGATCCATTTGCAAATGCTGTAAAAGAGGATGCATCTGATCGAAGATTGATATTTACTGCTTTACAAGAAACCTTTTTAACATATTTAAAAGTATCATTTTTCACTGCCTTTTTTGTTACATGTCCTTTTATTTTGATGCAAATTTGGAAATTTATTGCTCCTGGTTTATACAAACATGAAAAGGTAGCAATTCTACCTTACCTTATATTAACACCTATATTATTTTTTTTAGGAGGCATGCTAGTTTATTATTTGATAATGCCTCTTGCGATTAAATTTTTTCTTTCATTTGAAAGCACAGGTCTTTCTACAAGTTTACCAATTCAATTAGAGGCTAAAGTGAATGAATATTTATCGCTAGTTATGAAATTAATTTTTGCTTTTGGTATCAGTTTTCAATTACCTGTTGTTTTAAGTTTATTAGCTAGAATTGGTATAGTTGATAGTCAATTTTTAAAAGAG
>QCGU01000018.1 GCA_003278165.1 Pelagibacteraceae bacterium AG-390-A02 | reverse complement strand
TTTTGATTTGGTTAGAATTTGTTCCAACAGCTAAATCAGCAATAAATGTATCCTCACTATCTCCAGATCTATGAGAAATTATTGTTTTATAACCAATAGTTTGAGCAAATTTAATAACATCGAGAGTTTCTGAAACAGTACCAATTTGATTAAGCTTAATTAATATAGAATTTGATGAGACATTTAAAAAACCTTTTTTAAGTCTCTCAAGATTTGTGACGTAAAGATCGTCTCCCACAATCTGAACTTTGTTGACAGATCGCATTAATTTATTCCAAGCTAACCAGTCATTTTCAGCAAAAGGATCTTCAATTGATTTAATTTTATATTTCTTAATAATTTTTTGGTATTCCTTGATTGATTTTTCAACAGAAACAAAAATTTTTGAATGGATAGAATATTTATTTTTTTTTAATAGTTCATTTGCAGCTACATCCAAACAAATTGAAACATCTTTCCCATTAACAAATCCAGATTTCTTAATTGCTGAAACAATCAAGTCTAGAGCTTGGTTATTGCTACTAATCATAGGTGCAAAACCACCTTCATCACCAACTGATGTAGAATAGCCTTTGTTTTTTATCAAATTACTTAGGTTTTTAATTACAACAAAACAAATCCTCATTGCTTCTGAAAAACTTTTTGCTCTATCAGGTCGTATCATAAATTCTTGAATTCTAAGACCATTGTTAGCATGAGCTCCACCATTAATAATATTCATTAATGGATAAGGTAATTGAAAATTATTTTTTAAAAAAAATGTTTTGTATAAAGGTAGTTTTTTTACTTTTGCAGAAAGTTTTTTTACTGCTATTGATACTGCAAGCATGGCGTTTGCACCTAGGTTAGTTTTTTGTCTAGTACCGTCTAAATTAATCAACAAGGCATCAATTCTCTCTTGATTGTGAACGTTTTGTCCTTTTAATTTTTTTGAGATTTTTGAATTTACTAATTCAACAGCTTTTAAAACACTTTTCCCTAAATACCTTTTGTTATTCTTATCTCGTTTTTCAAAAGCTTCATAAGTTCCAGTTGATGCACCTGATGGGCAAATTGCGGATGCACTGAAATTATTAGTATAGACCTCAGCTTCTACTGTTGGATTTCCTCGACTATCAAAAACTTGTCGCGCTTTAACTTTTATTATTTTACTCACTTAATAAGTTTATCAATTTCAGTTAACTGTTTTAGTAAATTTTCTAGTTTATCTAGAGGAACCATGTTAGGTCCATCGGATGGGGCATTATCAGGATCTTGATGAGTTTCTATAAAAACACCAGCAACCCCTACAGCAACTGCTGCCCTTGCCAAATATTCAACAAATTCTCTTTGACCTCCAGATGACTCTCCTCGTCCTCCGGGTTGTTGTACTGAATGTGTTGCATCAAAAATTACTGGGTAACCATTCTTGGCCATAATAGGTAAAGACCTCATATCAGAAACTAAAGTGTTGTATCCAAAACTTGCACCTCTTTCAGTAACAAGAATATTTGCATTTCCTGAGTCTGATATTTTTTTTGTAACATTAACCATGTCCCAAGGAGCTAAAAATTGACCCTTTTTAACATTTATAATTTTGTTTGTTTTTGCAGCAGCAATTAAAAGATCAGTTTGTCTACAAAGAAAAGCTGGAATTTGTAAAACATCAACATGATTGGCAACTACTGAACATTGCTCTGAATTATGGATATCAGTTAAAATTGGAACATTTAATTCTTTTTTAATTTTATCAAATACAGGTAACGAAGCCTCTAACCCAGCACCTCTCTTACTTTTTAAACTTGTACGATTAGCTTTATCAAAAGAGGTTTTGTAAATAAAACCTAAACCGTATTTGGAAGTCATTTCTTTTATTTTGCCAGCCATATCCATTGCATGCTGTTCTGTTTCAAGCTGACAAGGACCAGCAATAATACAAATTTTCTTATCGTTTGAAATTTCTATATTCCCACAATTGACTGTAACACTACTCATTTATGATTTTTTGCTGCTTTGATAAATGAAGAGAATAAAGGATGAGGAGATAAAGGTCTAGATTTAAATTCAGGATGGAACTGAACTCCAATAAACCAAGGATGATTTTTGAGTTCAATTATCTCAGGAAGTCTATTGTCAGGTGATAAACCAGAAAATATTAGTCCATTTTTCTCAAATTTTTCTTTATACGAAATATTCACTTCATATCTGTGTCTATGTCTTTCTTTGATTAGTTTTGATTTATAGATATCTTTAATTTTAGATTTGTCTTTTAAAATTGCATCATAAGAACCAAGTCTCATTGTTCCACCTAAATTTTTGTCTGTGCCTTTAACTTTTTTTCCACTTTTTTCCCATTCATTCATTAAACCAATTATATGAACTCCATCTTTATCAAACTCAGAAGAGGTTGATTTTTTTATTTTTAATTTATTTCTAGCAAATTCAATTATCGCCATTTGCATACCGTAACAAATACCAAGAAATGGTATTTTATTAACTCTAGCATATTTGATCGCTTCTATTTTTCCCTCAGTTCCTCTTTTTCCAAATCCACCAGGTATAAGAATGCCTGAAACATTTTTAAGATTATTTTTAATTTCAGAAACTTTTAATTTTTCTGAGTCAATTCTAACTAAATTTACCTTCAGGTTGTTTGTAATTCCTCCATGAGTTAAGGCTTCATCTAGTGATTTATATGCATCTTTTAATTCAACATATTTACCTATTATCGCAATATTAACTTGTTTTTTTGTATTAAGAGTAATTTTAGTGATTTTCTTCCAAGGAATTAAGTTATTTGATTTTTTAGATTTTATTTTAAAATAATCTAAAACTTGAACATCCAACTTTTCTCTAGCAAAACTAATTGGTGCTTCATAAATTGTTTTTACATCAACTGTTTCAATGACATTTTTAATATCAACATTGCAGAATAGAGATATTTTTTTTCTATGTTCTAAAGGTATTGGTCTTTCTGATCTGCAAATAATTATATCAGGTTGAATACCAATACTTCTTAATTCTTTAACTGAATGTTGTGTCGGTTTAGTTTTTATTTCATCTGATGCTTTTAAATATGGAACTAGAGTTAAATGAATAAATAATGCATTTTTTTTTCCAATATCATTTGAAAATTGTCTTATAGCCTCAACGAATGGTAAGCTTTCAATATCACCTACAATTCCACCTATTTCACAAATTATAAAATCTTCTTTTGATGTATCGAATTTAATGAATTCTTTAATTCTATCTGTAATGTGAGGGATAACTTGAACTGTCTTTCCAAGATATTCTCCTTTTCGTTCTTTTCTCAGAACATCACTATAAATTTTCCCTGTGGTAATATTATCTGTTTTCTTTGCAGTAACTCCTGAAAATCTTTCGTAATGACCTAAATCTAAATCTGTTTCAGCTCCATCATCCGTTACAAAAACTTCTCCATGTTGGAATGGACTCATTGTTCCAGGGTCAACGTTTAAATAAGGATCTAATTTTCTAAGTCTAACTTTATAACCACGTGATTGTAAAAGATAAGCTAGTGATGCTGATGAAAGACCTTTTCCAAGGGAAGAAACCACGCCGCCAGTGACAAATATATATCGCGCCATGGAATTATCTTATAGCCAATAAAAAAAGAAATAGAAAGTATTAATTAATTATTTCCAGGAATTGCTGGAGTATCTTCAGTTTTTTCCTCAACTGTATCTAAAACTGACCCTGTAGGCGTTAATTCTGCTCTAGAAATTATAGTAAGTGCCAAACTACAAATAATAAATAAAGTTGCAACTATTGCAGTTGCTTTAGTGATGAAACTACCAGCTGATCTAGATAGCATGAAGTTTTCTTGTGAAACACCAATACCTAATGCACCACCCTCTGATTTTTGAAGTAGTACAAGCACTACCAAAATAAATGCAAGTATGATGTTAATTACTAGTAATAATGTTTCCATGGAGGACTAATTAATGGTTTTTTTAATTATATCAATAAATTTCTTCGGATTTTGTGATGCTCCACCTATTAAAAAACCATCTATGTCAGGAATTATTTTTAATTGATCAATATTTTTACTGTTAACAGAGCCTCCATATAAAACTTTTGGAGATTTTTTTCTAAATTTACTTTTTATAAATTTAATAGATTTAGATAGTTCATCTGAGGAAGGAATTAATCCGGTTCCAATAGACCATACTGGTTCGTAAGCAATAATTATATCATTAATTTTTTTGATAGATTTTAATCCTTTTTTTAATTGACTATTTAGAACTTGATTGGTCTTCTTATCTCTTTTTTGTTTTAGAGTTTCACCAATACAAAAAATAATTTTTAAACCAGATTTAATTGAATTTTTTATTTTAAGATTAATTAGCTTGTCATTTTCTCCAGCCATTCTGTTTTCGGAATGACCCAAGATCACATATTTTGCTCCAACACTTTTAAGCATTCTTGCATTTACCTGACCTGTAAAAGCTCCATAATCTAAACTTTGATGAGAATTTTGTGCACCTACTTCAATATTAGTTTTACTAAGTCTCTTTGAAATTGGTCTTATTAGAGTATTTGGAGGACAATAAATTAGTTTGAATTTATTTTTTTTATAACTTTTCGAGAATTTAATAACTTTATCTAATGAATTTATAGTTTTTAAATCCCCAAACATTTTCCAATTAGCTATAAAATACATATATTTATTTGTCATAATTGACTTTTTAATCTATAGATTTGTTTTTTACAGATCAATAAATTTATAACGTTATGGTTGAAAAATTAAAAAATTTAGGTTGGAAACAATTTGGTGGATTAGTTCTAATAGTAATCATCATAATAGCTTTTGGCTTTGGTGGATTTGGTGGTGGCTTTAGCACTAACAATCAAAATAATATTGCTAAAATAAATAAAACTAACGTTACTACTCAAGATTTCATGGACTATGTTAATCAAAGTGGAATTTCACAAGAAGCAATAAGAAATAATTTGGACAATAATATTATAGAAGAATTATTATCAGGACTTATTTCAACAACTTTAATTGATCTTGAGATTGAAAATTTTAAACTTTCTATTAACGAAAAGACAATTTTAAAATATTTAAAAGACAATAAAAATTTTAAAGACGAAAATGGCGCCTTTGAAAGAATTAAATATGAAAAATTTTTACTTTCAAATAATATGTCTGCTTCTTTGTTTGAGTTAAAATTGAAAAATCAAGGTTTACAAAAACACTTATTTGATTTTATCAGTGCAGGTACTGTTACCCCTGAATTTCTAATAGAAAGTAAATTTGAGGAAAACAATAAATCATTAGCCATTGAATACTTTGATATGGAAAATTTATACAAGATTAAAGAAGATTATACATCAGATGAAATCAATACTTTTATTGAAGAAAATAAAGATCAATTAAAAAGAGAATATATTGACTTCAAATATGTAGTTTTAAATCCAAAAAATTTAATTGGAATTGATGAATTTAATCAAGATTTTTTTAATGAAATTGATGAAATAGAAAATAAAATTTCTCAAAGTGAAAGTTTTAATTCAATTATCGAGAACATAAATGTAGATGTGATTGATATTAGTGAATTTGTTCCAAATGAAAACACTAGTACAAACGAAAAGCTGATTTACTCTAAGAAATCAAGCAAGTTAGATATATTTGAAAGTGGAGATAATTATATTCTCTATAGTATAGAAAATGAATATGACCGTTCGCCAGATCTTAATGATGACATAGTAAAAGGTGAAATTGTCGAGCTTATTTACCAAAAAGGTAAATTTGATTACAATAGAAAAATAATTGAAGAAATACAGAGTGATGAATTTAATGAAAATAAATTCACAGAATTAAGTTCAGATAAAATCCAGCCCGGATCAATAAATTCAATTAATGATGATAAGCTATTTGAAACAAATTCAATTAAAATGCTTTATTCATTACCTCAAAATTCTTTTTCTTTAGTAAGCAATACTAATAATCAAATCTTTTTAGTAAAAATAAAAGATGTAATTAAAAATACTATAAATAAACAAGGTGAAGAATATAAAGGATTTATAAATGTACAGAATACCAATAACAGAAAAAGTATTTTACAATCTTACGATACTCTGTTGAATAATAAATATCAGGTTCAATTGAATCAAAAAACTATTGATAGAATTAAAAACTATTTCAAATGATAATCAATCGAAGCTTCAAAGATTTTAAGTTTCGACATAGAAGCAAAAAAAATCAGATTATATACACTTCCAAAAAAGTAAATTCTGATGATGAGGTAATAAATTTAATTGATAATTTTTTAGAGGAAAAAAATAGTTTTATATTTGAGTCAGTTGAAAAAGGAAAAATTAAAGGTAGATACACAATTTTTGGTAAAAATCCTGATAAGATATGGGAATTCAACAACCAAAAGTCATATTTAATCACTGAAAATAAAAAAAACATTCTTAAAGATAAACCAGAGGAGCTAATAGAAAAGATTATTGAAAATTTTAAATTTGATACACCTAAAAATTTACCTAAAATTTGTTCTCTAATTTCTGGTTATTTTTCATACGACTCTATTAGGTACATAGAAAAAATTCCTAACTCATGTAAAAATGATCTTAATTTACCTGATGTAAGATTGATGAGACCAAGAACCTTGGTTATTCATGATAATTTAAAGAAAGAAATATATTATATAAATAATGTTTTTAATGATGAAAAAATTAAAGATTATCAAAAAAAGTATGACTCTATAAAAACTGATCTATTTAAATTATTAATTCAATCATCCATTAAAAATATTAATAAAAATAGAGCATTAAAAGAAAAAAAAATTAAAGTTAAATCAAACACATCTAAAAATCAATTTCTTGCTATGGTTAATAAAGCCAAGAAATACATTAAACTAGGTGATATTTTTCAAGTTGTGTTAAGTCAAAGGTTTGAAGCAAAATTAACAAAAAAACCTTTAGAAATTTATAAGAAACTTAGAGTAACTAACCCCTCTCCTTTTATGTTTTACTTCAACTTCAATGACTTTCAAATTATTGGGGCAAGTCCAGAAATTTTAGTAAGACTAAGAGATAATAAAATTACTGTTAGGCCAATAGCAGGTACTAGACCAAGAGGAAAAAATAAAAAAAAAGATCTTTTTTATGAAAAAGACCTTCTTAAAGACAAAAAAGAACTTTCTGAACATTTAATGCTTTTAGATCTAGGAAGAAATGATGCGGGCAAAGTATCAAAAATTAACACTGTAAAGGTAACTGAGAGTTTCATAATTGAGAGATACTCTCATGTAATGCATATAGTTTCTAATGTAGTTGGTGAGTATAATAAAAAGTTTTCAAAATTTAAATCATTACTGGCAGGATTTCCTGCTGGTACTGTTTCTGGTGCCCCTAAAATAAGAGCAATGGAAATCATAGATGAATTAGAAACATCGAGAAGAAAAGTTTACGCTGGTGGAATTGGATATTTTTCTGCTAATGGAGAATTTGATACTTGTATTGCTTTAAGGACAGCTGTAGCAAAAAATAAAAAATTCTATGTACAAGCTGGTGCAGGTATCGTGGCTGATAGTAAGCCTATAAACGAATATGATGAAACAGTGAACAAGGCGAAAGCTTTGATAAATGCTTTAAGATAATGAAAATATTATTAATAGATAATTATGATAGTTTTACATTTAATCTTTATCATTATATTTCTTCATTAGGTGTAAAAGTTGAAGTCATAAGAAATGATAAAATTAACTCAAAAGAAATAATAAGAAAAAAATATGATAAAATTGTTATTTCACCTGGACCTGGAAATCCAAATCAATCTGGAAATTGTATAAGCATTTTAAAATCATTACATAAAAAGTTACCCTTTTTAGGTGTTTGTCTTGGACATCAAATTATAGGTCAAGTTTTTGGATCTAAAATTATTCAAGCAAAAAAATTAATGCATGGAAAAACTAGCAAAATTAAATCAAAAAAAATTGGGATTTTAAAAAGTCTACCTCGTACCTTTGAAGCTACAAGATATCATAGCTTAATTATTGATAAAAAAACCCTTTCGAAAGATTTAGAGATTACAGCTGAAACTGATGATGGGGTAATTATGGCTATCCAACATAAGCAATTTAATATTCATGGTGTACAATTTCATCCAGAAAGTATTAAAACTAAGATAGGAATAAAAATTTTAAAAAATTTTATAAATTATTAATTTATGGAAAAGATTTTAGCAAAACTTAAAAATAAAGAAAATTTAACCTTCGAAGAAAGTAAGTCAGCATTTGAAATTTTAATGACTGGTAAAGCTGATGAGGATCAAATCTATAATTTTTTAACACTTCTTTCAGAAAAAGGAGAAGTTGCAGATGAAATTGCTGGAGGTGTTTATGTGCTTAGAGAAAAATCTAAAAGAGTAAACGTTCAAAATTGTATAGATACTTGCGGCACAGGTGGTGACGGTATGAACACTGTTAATATATCAACTGCATCAGCCTTACTTTTGGCTAGTATGGGTATAAAAGTTGCAAAACACGGCAATAAAGCTGTATCCTCAAAATGTGGCTCTGGAGATGTTTTGGAAGCTCTTAATATTAAAATTGATTTAGAGCCAAGAGAAATAGAACAAGAAATAAGCAATAACAATTTTGGTTTTATGTTTGCTCCAAATTATCATAGCGCTATGAGATTTGTAGGTCCTGTAAGAAAGAAAATCGGTAAAAGAACTATTTTTAACATGATTGGTCCTTTAAGTAATCCTGCTCTAGTAGAAAGACAGGTTGTTGGAGTATTTGATAAAAAATTATTAAAAATTTTTGCAGAGGGACTAAAAAATTTAAATATAAAATTTGCATGGATAGTAAACAGCGAGGATGGATTGGATGAAATATCTCCTTATGCAAAAACAAACATAATGCAATTGAAGAATGGAAAAATATCTGAGTTCCAAGTTGATCCTAATTCTATTGGTGTGAATGCAGAAAAATTTGAGAATTTAATTGGTAATGATGCAAAATTTAATGCAGATAAAATGATTGAAATATTTAAAGGTAAAGATAATGATTTTTCAAAAGCAGTTTGTTTAAATGCTGCAGCTGGTTTAATTGTTGCAGAAAAGTTTATTGATTTTAAAGAGGCCTATAATCACGCTAGACAATTCATTCATTCTGGTAAAACTTTTTCACATTTGGAACAAATACAAAATGTCTGAAAACGTTCTAGAAAAGATAATTAAAAAAAAAATCGAAAAAATTGGTAATCTAAAAAAATCAATGGATCTTAAAAAATTAGATGAGTTAATACAAAAAAATAAATCATACATAAATTTTAAAGATAAAATTGAAAACAATTTAAAAGAAAATAAAACTTCAATTATTGCTGAAATAAAAAAAGCAAGTCCTTCCGCTGGTGTTATAATTGAAGACTACAATCCAGTGGATATTGCTAATATTTATCTAAAAAATAATGCTACCTGTTTGTCAGTTTTAACTGAAGAAGATTATTTTTTAGGAAATTTAATCCATATCAGTAAAATAAAAGATAAAGTAAATTTACCAATATTATGTAAAGATTTTTTTATTGATACGTTTCAAGTACCACTCGCCAAAAGTTATGGCGCAGATGCAATTCTAATTATTTTAGCTGGTGTCTCAGATGATCTTGCAAACAATTTATATCAAGAGGCATTGAAATTAGATATGTCAGTAATAGTAGAAGTACATACTGTTGAAGAGGCTCAAAAAGCATTAAATTTTAAAGATGCACTTATTGGTATTAACAACAGAAACTTAAAAACACTTAAAACAGATATAAATACAACCTATGATATTTATAATGTTGTAAAAAACCATAAAGGACCTCTAATTTCTGAGAGTGGTATTAAATCTAAAGAAGAATTATTGGAATTAAACAGCAGGACTTCAATTAATACTTTTTTAATTGGTGAATCACTTTTGAAAAATTTGGATGAAAATTCAATTTTTTCAGTTTTATAGTCAATTTAAGCCCTATTTTACTTACTTTTTTTAGTATTGTTAAATTAAAAGAACTTTTATAGAACATTCTTTGTACGATATTTGTTCTTATGCTAACAAAAAAACAAAAAAACCTACTTTTATTTATCAACAAGAAGTTGAGAAGCTCAGGTGTATCTCCATCTTACGAAGAGATGAAACAATCTTTAAACTTAAAATCAAAGTCAGGTATTCATAGATTAATTAGTGCGTTAGAGGAGAGAGGATTTATCAAAAGATTAGCTCATAAAGCTAGAGCTTTAGAGGTAGTAAAATTACCTGAGACAGCTTCAGCAAATGATATTTACAATAGTTTTTCGCCAAGTGTTATCAAAGGTGGCTTAGATGAAGAAATTAACAATTCAGATGAAATGGAAGTACCAGTATTAGGAAAAATTGCAGCAGGTACTCCTGTTGAAGCAATACAAAATGAAGTTTCAAGAATACCATTACCAAATAATTTAGAAAAAAATGGAGATTATTTTGGATTGAAAGTTCAAGGAGACTCGATGATTGAAGCTGGAATACATGAAGGAGATACAGTAATTATTAAAAGAACAGATACAGCAGATAATGGAAAAATTGTAGTCGCATTAATTGACGAACACGAGGCAATGTTAAAAAGAATTCGTAAAAAAGGTAAAGTTGTTGCATTAGAAAGTGCAAATAGAAACTATGAAACCAAAATATTTGGCCCTGATAGAGTAAAAGTTCAGGGTGTTTTGGTATCTTTATATAGAAACTTCTAAAAAAATAGTCTAAACATCTCTGATGTCAAAAGTAGCAACTCGTTTTGCTCCCTCACCTACTGGAGCACTTCATATTGGTGGTGTTAGAACTGCCTTATTTAATTGGTTGTATTCAAAAAATCAAAAAGGTACTTTTCATTTAAGAATTGAGGATACTGATAAAGAAAGATCGAAAGAAGAACACAAAATACAAATAATTAAATCATTAAATTGGTTGGGTATAAAACATGATGGTGATGAATATATTCAATCAAGTAAAATTGATGATCATGTAAAAATAGCAAATGAATTATTAAAAAATGGGCAGGCATATAAATGCTACTGTTCAGCTGAAGAAATAGAAGAACAAAAAAAAAGAGCTAGGCAAAAAAAAATACCTTACATTTACAACAGAAAATGGAGAGATGCAGAGGAAAAAGATGCCCCCAAAGAAATTAAACCTGTAATAAGATTTAAAAGTAAAATTGAAGGAAGTTCAATTCTTAAAGATTTGGTACAAGGTGATGTTGAAATTGAAAACAGTACAATAGAAGATTTTGTAATATTAAGAAATGACGGAACTCCAACTTATAATTTATCAGCAACTGTAGATGACCATGAAATGGAAATGACGCATATAATTAGGGGTGATGACCATAAAATAAATACTTTTAAACAAATACAAATTTATCAAGCGATGAACTGGAATGTACCTTTTTTTGCTCATATACCTTTAATTCACACAATAGAAGGTAAAAAGTTATCTAAGAGAGATAATGCATCAACATTAGATGATTACTCAAAAATTGGAATTATGCCTGACGCTTTACGAAATTATTTACTAAGACTAGGATGGTCATATCAAGATAAAGAAATATTTACTTTAGAAGAAAGTATCAAATTTTTTAACTTAGAAGGTATTGGAAAATCACCATCGAAATTAGATATGAGCCGTATTTTATCAATGAATGAGCACTATATAAAAAATATTAATGAAAATGATCTTTACGATAATCTTTTAAAATATTGCGAGGAATATAAAGATAAAATTGATACAGCAAAAGCAACCAAAATTAAATCGTCTTTAGTATTTTTAAAAAACAAAGCAAAGACACTGGAAGAAATTTTTAATAATGCCAAATATATTATTAATGATGAAGTAAATTTTAATGAAGATGATTTGAAATTAATTGATGATAAATCAAAAAAAATAATCAATGAATTTCAAAATGAAATTAAAAATCTAGGAAATTTGACAAGAGATAATTTAGAACCAATAGTCAACAACTTGATTAAAAAACATGAAACAAATTTTAAAGGTGTTGGGCAACCATTAAGAGTGGCTTTAACAGGGTCCAAGTTTGGACCAGGCTTATATGATATTGTTATATCTTTAGGTAAAGCAGATGTTGAGAAAAGATTAAGAAAGATACTTAATTAAAATTGAACTTGCCTCACCAGCAGATGAAGTTTTGGACCTAATACCCTCTAATGTTTTGGAGCAATCTCTTATTTGTTTTTTAATTAACTCAGGATTTTTAAGTAAATAAATAACAGACCTGTATATTTCATCTGCATTACATTCTTTTTGAAGTAATTCAGGAATTACCTCACGATTATTAATTATATTTATAATATTGGCAAATTTTACATTAACTAACATTTTAAAAATCATAAAATTAATAAAACTAAGTTTATAAATAATAATAGATGGAACATTAAAATTACAAATTTGTAATGAAACAGTACCAGATTTTGAAACAGCAAAAATAGATTTAGACAAAATTTCAGATTTAATATTTTCTTCAGACACAATATCTATATTGTCAAAGTTATATTTTTTTACATGTTCTAAAATTAAACTTTTATTTTCATCGGTTGCATGAATATAAAAAAAATATTCATTATGCTTTTTGTTCATTAATTTAATAAAATCCAATAATATAGGTAACAAAACATTAGTTTCAGAGTTTCTGCTGCCAGGAAATACAGATATTATTTTTTTATCTTTAGGTAAAATATTATCAATAATAGTTTTGTTATTTTGATTTATTTCTATTAGAGGATGGCCAACAAAAGTATTATTAATATTTTCTTCATCAAAGTATTTTTTTTCAAATTCAAACAACAAAAGAATGTGATCAATAAATTTCTTAATTTTTTTAACTCTATTCTTTCGCCATACCCATACTTGAGGTGCTACATAATGAATTGTTTTAATGTTGCTGTTTATTATTTTTACCTTTTCGGCCACTCGCAAAGTAAAATCAGGACTATCTACACTTAGCAATATATCAGGGTTAAATTTTAATATTTCTTCTACAGTTCTATTTATTTTTGATTTAATTCTAAAAATATTAAACAATACACTTGTAAATCCTAAATATGTAATTTCTTTTAAATCAAAAATAGATTTGATTCCCAAATTCTTTAGGTGAGTACCACCCACTGATAAATATTCAATTTCAGAATTTTCTAGTTTTAATCTTGAAATTAAAGTTGATGCAAGTTTGTCACCTGATGGTTCACCTGTTAATACAAAGATTTTTTTCATATAACTTTAACAAAAATTTTGTTTTTATTTGCAAAATTTAATACTTCTTTCTTATCAAGAAAAATATTCTTTTTAGATTTTAAAACGAGACCTTTTAATCCATATTTTTTAATATCTTTTAAAGTTTGTAAACCAACCGTTGGTAAATCCATTCTTAAATCTTGTTTATTTTTAGGTAATTTTATTAAAATACCTTTTGAATTTTTCTTTAATTTTGAAAGCATTTTTTTTGTCCCTTGTCTTCCCTCTTTTGCAATTATTTTTTCATCTTTGACAACTAAAGCCTGTATATGGTCTAAGCTATTAATTTTATTAAAATAATTTTTAGCTTTTTCAATTGAGTTGTTATCATTCTTATTAGGCTTAGTTTTTGTATAGTTTCCTTTTTTAAGGGATAGTTCTGGGTTAAAGTGTATAGAACTAATTACTTTTATACCCTCATTTGCAAGAATTTTAATTATTGATTTGATAATTGCAGCATCACCAATTTTGGAAGCCCTAATTACACTTGGCATGTAGTATATACCTTTAAAATCTAATCTCAGAGAAGTAAAATTAGGTTTTGCTATTTTACCAGCAAATAAAACTTTTTTACAATTTTTTTTTTTAATTAAATTTATTATTTTTCCAAATTTTCCAATACTAATCCTGTAAGAATTTTTATCTATTTTAAATTTATTATTTTTAGAAAAATCTATAATAAAATATTTTTTTTTTAATTTTTTTATTTTCTTTAAAACTATTTCAGAAAAATCTGTATCACCTAAAAATAAACCAATCATTTTATTTTGAAAAAGGAGTGCAAATTGGTCTTTTTTTATCTTTTTCTATAAAATTAACTACTTCAGAAACTAAATCATTTTTTCTTAAATCATTTGATAAATGACTTAAATTCTCCGTTAAATTCTCATTCTTAAATATTATTTTATATGCTTCACTAAGAAATAATATTTCCTGATTTGGAATATTTTTTCTTCTTAAACCAATTAGATTTAATCCTTGCAATATACTTCTGTTTCCATGTGCTATACCATATGGTATAACATCTCTTACTACACCACACATGCCACCTATCATTGCAAATTTACCAACTCTAGTAAATTGTTGAACAGCTGAGTTACCACCAATTATTGCATTATCATCTACTTGAGCATGACCTCCCAATGGAACATTGTTTGCTAAAATAACGTTATCACCAACAATACAATCATGAGCGATGTGAGATGACACCATAAAAAGACAATTGTTACCAACTTGAGTTTTGCCTCCACCACCTTCTGTGCCAGGATTTATAGTAACGTATTCTCTTATTTTATTATTATTACCTATCTCTAATAAAGTTTTTTCACCTTTAAATTTTAAATCTTGTGGATCATTACCTAGTGAGGCAAATGGATAAATTTGGTTATTAATACCGATAATCGTTTTACCTGTTATATTTACATGAGATTGGACAACTGTTCCCTCTCCAATTTCTACATCAGGACCTATTACAGAGTAAGGTCCAATTTTTACATTTTCAGAGATTTTAGCATTTGAGTCAATAATAGCAGTTTTGTGTATCATTTATTATCTCTTAAAAATTCTCTAATGTTTTTTGCTGGATAACCCATTACTTTTGTATTATCGGGAATATTCTTTATTACACCTGAGCCACCTCCAATTTCTACATTGTTACCAACATTAATATGTCCAGAAATTCCTGCTTGGCCACCTATTCTTACATTTGAACCAATAATTGAGCTACCAGCAATTCCTACTTGCCCTGCAATAATAGAATTTTCTCCTATTTTTACGTTATGGGCTATGTGTATTTGATTATCTAAAAATGTATTTTTACCAATAACAGTATTTGACATAGATCCTCTATCAATAGTAGATCCACATCCTATTTCACAATTTTCTTCAATAATTACAACACCAATATGTGGATATCTTAAATTTTTAATTTTATTTGGAAAAAAACCAAAACCATGTTTTCCAACTACACAATTATCAAGAATTTTTACATTGTTACTTATAAGTGAATTTCTTATTATTGTATTTGAACCTATTGAGCAATTATCTCCAATAGAAACATTTTTTTCAATTATTGTGTTATGACCTATTTTACAATTTGTACCTATTGATACATTTTTTCCAATTAAAACATTTTTACCACAATTAACTTTATCTTTAAAAATTGTTTCATCTATGTTAGTTGCACTATTATCAAAATCATCATTGATAGCATCAGGATAAAACATCGATGTAATCTGTGATACAGACACCAATACATTTTCAACTATTAAAGGAACACAAGAAGATGGAAGTTCATTTTTTAAAGACTCTGATGTAATACAAAAAGATGCTTTTGTATTTTTTGCAGCTTCTTTATATTTTTTTGAATGAAAAAAAGTAATGTCAGAATTATTCGCAATATATAGATCTTTGATGTCTTTTAATTCAATATTTTTTTTATCACTGTCAATTTGTAACTTAAGAAGTTTTAAAATATCCTGAACTAAAATAGGTCCATGATTTTTAAAAAAAGGATTTGACATATCTGGTTTTAACAAAGCAAATAAATTTAAGTAGTCAATAATTATTGCTATTTATTTCCTATCTACAATGGTAGCAGACCAAATTGCGTCAGCCATTTTTTTGTCATTCACAAAGGCTTCACCTTTATACTTCCACACCCTTCCATGAGATCTAATTGCTTCTATTTTCAAGAGCAAATCACAATCAGGCACTACTGGGTTTCTAAATCTGGCTTTTTCGACTCCCATTAAAAAAACTAATTTATTTTCATATGTTGATTTATCAAGACCATCTGCGGTTAGAGCTGCAGCAGATTGTCCAAAAGCTTCGATTATTAAAACACCAGGCATTACTGGCTGATCAGGAAAATGACCTTGAACAAAAAAACTATTTTTTTTTACTTTAACAACTCCAGTGGCAGATGTTAATTTTTTAATATCACATAATTCATCAATTAATAGCATAGGTTCTCTATGCGGTAATAAATTTTTAATCTGATTTTTATCTAAACTACTCATCTTAAATTGATAAAATTATTATTTAATATTTTTATTAATTAACTCAATTAAATTATTAGTAATATCATACTTTTTTTTAGCTATATAGATATTCTTTTTATCTATAACAATAGATATTGAATTTTCATTCATATATGTTTCTATAATTAAATTAATTGAATTTAATAAATTTGTAACTTCTTGATTTCTAATTTCTTTTAATTTGGAGATTTCGTCCTCTTTAAAAACTTTATATTCACTTAACTTTTTTTTAAATGTTTCAATATCAGTTTTGAGTTGATCTTCAGAAATTAAGTTTTTACTACTTAAAATTTTATTTTCCTCATTTTTAAGATTTTGTTCTTGTTTTTGTAATTCCTCAATTTTTAATTTCTCGCTATTATTTAAATTAGTAAACAATTTTTTACTTATATTTGTATTAGACAAAATATAATCTAAATCAAAATAAGCTATTTTAATTTCTGCATTAGACGGATTATTTAATAAAAAAAAAAATAACGTAATTTTAATTATTTTAATAAAATCAGTCATTAAAATGTTGTTCCTAAATTAAATCTAAATGATTCTGTTATGTCTGTGTCAGCTTTTGTAAGAGGATGTGATAAAGAAAAATTCATTGGACCTATAGGACTAAACCAGTCTAATCCTATACCGATGGAACTTCTTACCTTGCTATCATTTAAATTAGAACTGTAATCAACTCCCCATATATCAGCTATATCAGAAAAAATTAAAAAATCTAAATTTTGCGACTCTTCAAATAATTGTGGAATAGTAGATGAGAAATTTAGAGAATAAGCAAAATTTCCACCAATATAATCATCTCCATCTTTTGGACCAACACGACCAAGTTGAAATCCTCTTAATTTTCTTGCAGGTAAATTTATTCTTTCAGATAATTTAACATTTTTATTATTTAAAGAATTAGCAGACTCAAAGTAGAAAGACAAACTAGATACATTTTTATCAAATAGATCAAAATAATATGAATGATCAATGTAATTTTTTAGGGTATTGGTTTTGCTTATAAGAGGCATATCTATTGTATATCTTGATATAAAACCAGAAGACGTTTGAAATTTTTGATCTCTTTTATCATATGTAAAGTCTAAATTAAGAAATGAGTCCCAATAATCTCCTTGCTGAGATTGCTGTTGAGCTGATGCAGTAGAATTTGTCTCAATTTTTTCAATAAAATTTGAGGTTCCTAAACCTAAATATAAATCATCATAATATTCAAATTCAGTTCCAATAATAAAACCTGTTTTATTTGATTTATAACCATATGTTTTATAATTATCTAACTCTGATGCTTCCAAAGCAAATTTTAAAGATTTATCAGTATTTCTAAAATTTGGATTAGACACAGACAATTTTCCTTTAATTGAGTCTGATCCTAAAACAATTTCACTATCTAATTTAACGCCCTGACCTAAATAATTATTTTCTTTAATTCCAAATCCAATTGAATTTCCAGTTGTACCAATTCCAGCAACTGCAAATAACTCTCCAGTAGGTTTCTCGGTGACTGTAACATTAATGATTTTAGTTTTAGTATTATCAAAATTTATAATTTCTTTCTTAACACTTTTAAAATAACCAAGACTTTTGAGATTATTTATTGATTTATTAACTAAAATTTCGTTGAAGGGATCACCTTCATCTACAGCAAATTGATTACGTATAACATTTTCCGAAGTTACATTATTCCCTAGGATATTAATTTTAGTAATGTAATATTTTTCTGTCTCATTTATTTTAAAATTGAGATTTATTTTATTTTCTATTAAATCTTCCTCTACTGAGGCATTAATAAATTGATACTGCTCTTGTGCAGTAATTAAATCAATTTCATCTAGTATTTTATCTATAGAATTTATTGAATAAGGTTTACCTTTTAATTTATTAAATAATTTTTCAATTCTTTTAAAATTTTCTTGATCAAAATCAGAAGGCAAAATTAAATTTAAATCACCAAAATATACTTTATCTTTAGCATCAATATTAAAAACTAAATTAAATTCATTATTTTCTAAAAGTGTTGCAAAAGAAGAATTAAC
>QCGU01000017.1 GCA_003278165.1 Pelagibacteraceae bacterium AG-390-A02 | reverse complement strand
TTAGCTATAAAACAACTTGGAGGAGGTACTTTAACACTTAGATCTAATGAACTTCATTTAGGACAAGGTGGTGAAAGTATATCTGATACCGCAAAGGTTCTCTCAACATATGGGGATGGATTCATGTTGAGAACAGATAGCGATAAAAAAATTGAAGATTTTAAAAAATATTTATCTATTCCAGTCATTAATGGTTTAAGCCCATCTTCTCATCCAACTCAAGTACTTTCAGATGTTTTTACAGTCGAGGAGATTACAAAAAAACCCATTTCTAAATTAAATATTTGCTGGATTGGTGATTCAAATAATGTGTTGGATAGTCTAATTGCTGCTTCAGTTAAATTTTCTTTCAAATTAAGTATTGGTTGTCCAAAAAATTTCGAACCAGGCAAAGAGGTAAAAAGTTGGGTAAAAAAAAATAAAAGAAAAATTTATATTTATAATGATCCAAAAAAAGCTGCTAATGGAGCTGATGTAATTTTTTCTGATAAAGTTATTTCCCTAAATGACAAAGTGAACAAAAAGAAAAAAATTCAAGCATTTAAAAAATTTAAAATTGATAAAAAATTAATGAGTTTTGCAAAAAAGAATTGCATTTTTTTACATTGTCTACCTAGAGGGAATGAAGTGTCTGAAGATGTTTTCTTAGGAAAAAAATCTCATGTATGGGTACAGGCTCTAAACAGAGTTCATGTTCAAAAAAGTATACTGTTGTATTGTTTTGGAAAACTAAGGTAGTGGAACTGGACTATCTGAATTTTCGTTAAGATATTTAATTACTGACGCTCTATCCGCTTCTTTTCTTAAACCTGCAAAAGCCATCTTAGTTCCTTTAATCCATTTAGCGGGTTTGGTTAAATAACCGTTAAGCTCTTCGAGTGTCCACTCTTTTTCATAAGCAGCTAATGCTTTTGAATATTTATAATCTTCAACTGATCCAATTTTCCTTCCAACAACATTATACAAAGCTGGACCTATAGCATTTTTTCCACCCTTTATTATTGAGTGACAGGCTGCACACTTTTTAAAAATTTTTTCTCCACTTGTTATATCTCCCATAGCCATTAATGCAGCAATATCTACTTTTTCTTCTGCAGTAGTTGTTGTTGAAGATGATGCGGTAGATACCTGTTCAACTTCCACCTTGTAACCTGGGGTTTCTGGCTTTTCTACGTGAAAAATTACATCAGATAATTT
Source organism: Pelagibacteraceae bacterium AG-390-A02 (assembly GCA_003278165.1). Taxonomy (GTDB): domain Bacteria; phylum Pseudomonadota; class Alphaproteobacteria; order Pelagibacterales; family Pelagibacteraceae; genus Pelagibacter. Next base: position 18,540 of record QCGU01000017.1, on the reverse strand, counting down.
TCCTATACCAATAACAAGAAGTGCAACCATTAGAACTGCGGCTACAATTTTGTTAATTTCAAAAGAATCCATTTTTATAAATTTAATTTTGAACGTATAACATGATAAATTAAAATTTGACCAAAATTTAATGTATAAATTTGCCTCTATTTTAATTAGTGATTAATGAAAACTCTTATAATTATACCCTCTAGATTATCCGCAACAAGGCTTCCAGGAAAACCATTGTTAAAAATCAATAATATTTCAATTATTTCACATGTGTACAAGAGGGCAAAAGAGGCAAATATTGGAGAGGTAATTGTTGCTGCAGAGGATCAAGAGATAGTCAATGATGTTAAAAATAATGGAGGAAATGCTATTTTAACAAGTGATAAACATAAAACTGGCACAGACCGAATATATGAAGCTTATCAAAAACTCAACTTAGATAATATTGATTTTATAATGAATCTACAGGGTGACGAGCCAGCAATAAATATAAAGGATATTCTAAACCTAAACCAAATGATGATAGATCACAAAGCAAGAATAGGAACCCTTGCGGCTAAAATTGAGAATACATTAGATTTAGCAAATGAAAATATAGTTAAAGTTGTTACTGAAAATAATTTAGAAGATGACCCGTTTTCTAAAGCAAAAACATTTTTAAGGAAATCTCAAGATGCCCTAAATATTTATCACCATATTGGGATATACTGTTACTCGTCTGAAATTCTTAAAAACTTTGTTGAATTAGAACAATCTAAAAATGAAATTGAAAATAGATTAGAACAACTTAGGGCTTTAGATAATAATATAAATATAAATGTTGCTCTAGCAAACAAAGCTCCTATAGGAGTTGACACAGAGGAAGATTATCTGGCCTTAAAAAAAATAATGGAATATAAGTCCTGATGGGTAAAATATATTTTCAAGGAACATTTGGAGCCTATTCTCATTTAGCAGCAGTATCAATTGAACCTGATGCTGAAATTTTACCTTGTAAAACTTTTGATGATTGTTTTAATAAAGCTTCGGAAGAACCTGATTGTAGAATTATAATACCAGAGTCTAACAGGATTACAGGAAATATAGGAATCGAATATTTAATTTTTAAACATAGATTGAATATTTACCAAGAGCACTTTCAAAAAATCGAACATAATTTATTAGGTCAGCCAGGAGCTAAACTGTCTGATATAAAAGAAGTTTATTCTCATGCACAGGGTTTATCGCAATGTTCAAATTTCATAAAAGAAAATAATATTGCTGAACATATAAGAGCAGATACAGCCGGATCAGCAGAAATGATTTCCAAAACAAAAGACAAAAAACAAGCAGCAATAGCATCGTCTCTAAGTGCTGAAATTTATAATCTTGATGTAATTAAGAAAAACATAGAAAACGAGAGTGGAAATTTAACAAGGTTTCTTGTAATGGGAAAAAATATATCTCAACCTGAGTTTGGAAATAAAAAATATATAACTTCATTTTTGTTTAAACTAAAAAGTAAACCTGCAGCTCTTTATCAATCGCTTGGAGGATTTGCTATCAATGGAGTAAATCTTACTAAGCTTCAAAGTTACCCTGAAAAAAATTCTTTCGACTCTTATTTTTTCTTATGTGATTTAGATGGACACATTGAAGATCCAAAGGTTCAAAAATCTCTTGAAGAGCTAGGCTTACATTGTGAGGATTTTCACGTCCTAGGTGTTTTTGAAGCCGATAGTTTGAGACAAAAAAAATAATAATCTTTTCTTGTAGATTAGAAATTTTAACTGCTATAATAGATTTGGAGGCTAGAGGTGGATGCTGCTTGAACCCGACCAGATCTTAACGGAAGCAGTCGTAGAGACAGTTATTCAGGTTCTAGTCTCCTTAAAAATTTATGAATAACAATTCAAAAGTATTAGCTCTTAAATATAGACCTCAAATATTTGATGATCTTATTGGTCAAGAAGTTGTTGCTGAAACAATTATAAACTCAATAAAAGCTGACAAAGTACCTAATGCATATTTGTTTACTGGAATTAGAGGAATTGGAAAAACTACAACTGCAAGAATTGTAGCAAAAGCCTTGAATTGCTCAAATGGTATTGAAAAAATGTGCATCGATAATTTGTGTGAAAATTGTCAGTCAATTGCAAATTCAAGTCACATTGATGTACTTGAAATGGATGCAGCCAGCAAGACAGGAGTTGATGATGTTAGAGATCTAATTGAGTTTTCTAGATATGGACCTACTTCAGCTAAGTACAAAATTTTCATAATCGATGAAGTTCATATGTTAAGTAAACAAGCTTTTAATGCTTTACTAAAAACATTGGAAGAACCACCTTCATATTTAAAATTTATATTTGCCACAACAGAAATAAAAAAGATTCCTATAACAGTTGTTTCAAGGTGTCAGCGTTTTGATCTTTCAAGGATTAAATCTTCTGAGTTGTTAGATTTTGTAAAAAAAATTAGAGATAAAGAAAACGGAAAAGTTACAGATGACGCTCTAAAATTAATTGTAAAAATATCTGAAGGCTCAGTAAGAGATGCATTATCTCTATTAGATAGAGCGCTATTGAGTTTAGATAATAATAAAGAATTAGATTTAAATTCTGCTCAAAAGATTTTTGGTTATTTTGATAAATCACAATTAATTGATTTATTTGAATTGATATTAACAGGAGAAGAAGAAAAGGTAATAAAAATTTATAGAAAAATATATGATCAGGGAGTTGAACCAAAAATATTTTTAAATGATTTTTTAGAGCTGTTATATTACTTTAAAAATATAAATTCTCTAACTTTAGAAAGCACGAATTTTTCTCTTAATGATGATGAATTTAACAAAATAAAAAATATTTCTAATCAAATCCAACCAGACGTATTAATTTTATTTTGGCAATTTTCTATAAAGTCGTTAGAAGAATTAGATATTGTTTCAAATCAACATTTATCAATTGAGATGTTTTTAATTAGATTAATGCACTTAAGTTCTGTAAAACAAGTTAAACGAATAGATATAAAACCTAAAGAAGAAAATTCAACTAGCAAAATTGAAATAAAAACAGAGACTAAAATTATTGATCAAATAAAAAATATCTCTCAAGAAGAAAAAAAGAATCCTGAAATACAAAATGAAGTTAAAGCAGAAATCAAAACTCAAATTAATTCTTTTGATGAATTAATTGCTATTTGTACAAGTAAAAGAGAATTAAAACTTAAATTTGAATTAGAGAAAAATGTCAATTTGGTTAAATTTGAAAAAAATAGGATTGAGATTTCATTTAATGACAGCCTCGATAAAGATTTTGTAAAAGATCTTTCAACAAAGCTTTTTGAATGGACAAAAGAAAGATGGATTATCACACTCAGTAAATCAAAAGGAGATCTCTCAATTAGAGAAAAGAAAGAAAATGAAAAAAAAATATTAATTGAAAAAGTTAAACAAACTGAAATTTATAAAAATTTTATGGAAAACTTTCCTGATGCAGAACTAGTAGATGTTAAATCGATAAGTAAGGAGGACAAAGATAATGACTGATTTTAATAAAATATTAGACAAAGCAAAAGAACTTGAAGCAAAAATGAAAGAGAGTCAGCAAAAAATAAAGGAAATCAGAGTAGAGGGTGTTTCTGGCTCAAATTCAGCAAAAATCGTCTTGGATGGAGAAGGTGAAATGCAATCAATTAAACTATCAGATGAAATAATGAAAGAAGATAAATCAATAATAGAAGATTTAATTGTAGCAGCGCATAATAATGCCAAATCACAATTAAAATCGAAAACATCAGAAGAGATATCAAAAGCTACAGGTGGATTTGGAATACCTGGTTTTAAGTGGCCACTATAGTAGATGCAAAATATTAATGAGATTGAGGAATTAATAAAATTAATTTCAAAACTTCCAGGTTTGGGACCAAAATCTGCTAAAAGAATTGTTTTAAAACTCATAAATAACCGTGATGAATTAGTAAAACCAATGGCAAATACATTGGCTCAAGTTTATAAAAATGTAACTAGATGTAATTCTTGTGGTTCACTTAAATCAATTTCAACTGGATGTATAAATTGTGAAAATACAAAAAATAAATATTCAAAGATTTGTGTAGTAGAAGATATTGCTGATCAATGGTCGATTGAAAATTCAAATATTTATCAAGGGTATTTTCATATTCTGGGAGGTACCATTTCATCAGTAGGTCAAAGAAAAGAAGATTTACTTGTAAATTCGTTGGTTGAGAGAGTTAATCGAGATAAAATTGAAGAAGTTATATTAGCCACAAGTGCAACTGTTGAAGGTCAAACTACTGCCTACTACATTCAAGATAGCCTAAAAAATTCTAATGTAAAAATTACAAAACTTGCACAAGGGTTACCTGTAGGTGGTGAAATTGAAAGTTTAGACGATGGGACTTTATTTTCTGCTTTTAAAAATCGGTCTAACTTAGATTCTAATTCAGATTAGTTTTTTTACTAAGTCTATTTAAATGCAGCAAAGGTTCAGTATAACCAGATGGTTGTTCTTTTCCTTTAAACACTAAATCACAAGCAGTTTGAAATGCAATTGAACTTTCAAAGTTATCACTCATTCTTACGTAATTAGAGTCATTTTTATTTTGATCATCTACGATTTTAGCCATGTCTTTAAGAATTTCTACAACTTGAATTTTTGTTGTAATTCCGTGATGTATCCAATTTGCAATATGTTGAGATGAAATTCTAAGTGTGGCTCTATCTTCCATTAAACCTACGTTATTTATATCTGGTACTTTGGAGCATCCAACTCCTTGATCGATCCATCTGACCACATAACCTAATAAAGTTTGAGCTGAGTTAGAAATTTCTTTATTAATTTCATCTACAGACCAATTTGGTCTATCAGCAGTAGGTATTGTTAAAAGATCATCAAGCTTCGCTTGTTCTCTATTTTTAATTTTTTGTTGTTCATCAAAAATATTTATTTCATGGTAATGTAGCGAATGTAAAGCTGCAGCAGTAGGAGATGGAACCCATGCACAGTTTGCACCTGCTTTTAAATGTCCAGTTTTTTGCTCCATCATATCTTTCAATTTATCAGGCATTGCCCACATTCCTTTTCCAATTTGAGCTTTTCCAGAAAATCCACATTTTAAACCAATATCAACATTGTTATTTTCATAGGCCGTAATCCATTTTGAAGTTTTCATATCACCTTTTTTTATCATTGGACCAGCTTCCATAGAGGTGTGCATTTCATCACCGGTTCTGTCTAGAAAACCTGTGTTTATAAAGAAAACTCTATTTTTTAACGATCTAATGCACTCTTTTAAATTAGCTGAAGTTCTTCTTTCTTCATCCATTATTCCAATTTTGCAGGTGTATTTTGGTAAACCTAAAACTTCTTCAACTTTTGAAAAAAGCAAATCAGTAAATGCAGTTTCATCTGGTCCATGCATTTTTGGTTTCACTATATAAATAGAACCAGTTCTTGAATTGGTTTTTTTCTTAATATCATGAAGGGCTGCAGCTGTCGTAATGAATGCATCCATAATACCTTCTGGAACTTCACTACCATCTTTTAAAATTATTGAAGGATTTGTCATCAAGTGACCAACATTTCTAACTAGCAGTAAACTTCTTCCATGAAGCTTTAAACCTTTTCCGTCTTTTGAAATATAACTTCTATTAGGATTAAGTTTTCTTTCAAATAATTTTCCTTCCTTTTCAAATTTTGATTTTAGATCACCCTTCATCAGACCTAGCCAATTTCTGTAACAAACAATTTTATCTTCTGCATCTACAGCAGCTACACTATCTTCGTTATCGCATATAGTTGACACCGCAGATTCTAAAATTATGTCACTAATACCAGCATGATCTTGTTGAGCCGCAAAAGCTCTTGAGTCTTTTAAAATTTCTATATGTAAATTGTTATTTTTTAAAATTATAGCAGAAGGGTTGTCAGCTTCACCCCTATGACCAATAAACTTATTCTCATCTACCAAATCATAAATATCAGCACCTTTTAAAGCTTTAAATTTTCCATACTTAACAGCAAAACTTGTAATTTTTTGCCAACTCAATCCTGCTAAAGGAAAATATTTATCTAAAAAATCTCTTCCATATTTTATTACCATCTCACCTCTTAGTGGATCGTATCTTTCAGATACACTATCTTCTGATTGTTCAATTACATCTGTTCCATACAGACTATCGTATAAGCTCATCCATCTAGCATTAGCAGCATTTAATGCGTATCTCGCATTCATTACTGGTACAACAAGTTGAGGTCCAGCAATACTTGTTATTTCTTCATCAACATTTTGAGTTGATATTTCAAAATCATCACCTTCTTCTTTCAAATAACCAATTTCTGTTAGAAATTTTTTATATTCTGTCAAATTAAATTCATTTCCCTTATTTTTTATATGCCAATTGTCTATTTGTTTTTGTAAGTCTTCTCTAAATTTTATTAATTCTTTATTTTTAGGTTCTAATTCATTGACTGTTTTCTCAAACCCTGACCAAAAATTATCAACAGATAGATCTGTTTCTTTTAATAGCTCGTCGCTAATAAATCGAGAAAGTTTTTCAGATACTTTTAAAGTATTTATGTCTATATATTTTTCTTGCATATCACTTAAATTACCCCATCTGTATTTTTGCCTGAGAGTTTTGCTCCTTCGGCGGAATTAATTCTCTTTCCAGAGTGTTATGCAACTATCGGTCCTTTTTACCTGAGAGTTTCCGGGGTGGTTGCTCCTTCGGTGCTAAATCTATTAGTCTCTCCCGATAGTAAAATATGTATCTTCTTCTAGAAAAGAGTCAATTAATAACAATTGCGCTTTAAATTAAATATCATTTTATTGCCTTTTTTATGAATTAACCATCCGCTATAACGATATTATGAAAAATTATCTTAATTTTGAAAACGAGATTAAAGATTTAGAGACAGAATTGGAAAAATTAAAAGATCCTTATAATCAAGAGGGATTGTCAGAAGTGGATACCCAAAAAATTTCAAAAACACAGGTTGAGTTAGATCAAAAATTAAATGATGTATATTCAAACCTAGATCCATGGCAAACTACCATGGTTGCAAGACACGAAGACAGACCAAAGTCTAAATTTTTCATAGATAATTTGTTTGAAGATTTTATTTCTCTATCTGGAGACCGTTATTATGGTGAAGATAAATCTGTACTTACGGGTTTTGCAAAATTCAATGGTCATTCAGTTTTAGTTATTGGCCAAGAAAAAGGAGAAGATTTAGATAGTAGAATTGAAAGAAATTTTGGGATGATGCGACCTGAGGGTTATAGAAAAACTATTCGATTAATGAATTTGGCAAATAAATTTAATATTCCAATTATTTCTTTTATAGATACGCCAGGTGCTTATCCTGGTGTTGGTGCAGAGGAAAGAGGTCAAGCTGAGGCAATAGCAAAATCAATTGAATGTTGCATGGAACTTAAGGTGCCAACTATCGCAATAATTATAGGTGAAGGTGGATCAGGTGGTGCGATTGCATTAGCATCATCTAATAAAGTTGTCATGCTAGAAAACGCCATTTATTCAGTTATATCTCCTGAAGGCTGTGCAACTATACTATGGAGGGATCCAAAAAAAATGCTTGATGCAGCAAAAGCGATGAAGCTTTCCGCAAAAGATTTATTAAAATTAAAAGTTATTGACGAAATAATCCCAGAACCTTTAGGTGGTGCTCACAGGGATAGAGACCTGATGCTTGATAATGTTAGAAAATCTATTTCTAAAAATTTAGATCAATACAAAGAAATGAGATCAGAGGATATAATGAATGAAAGAAAAAATAAATTTTTAAAAATTGGAAGAAATGATGGTTTTATGAACAATGTAGAAGATTTAAGCAATTTGACCATTAAGAAAAATAATTTAGATAATATTTTTAAGTCAAAAAAATTATTATTTGGTATTGGTGCAGGTTTATTATTGATAGTTTCTTTATTTTTTCTTTTTTAAGAATTACAAAGCTCCATGGCAATGTTTAAACTTCTTGCCCGATCCACAGAAGCAAGGTTCATTTCTTCCCATTTTTTTGGTTTGTGGTTTTGAATTCATTCTTTCCTTATTGGAAGATTTTTCTTCCTTTATAACTTTTAAATTCATTAAAATTGTAACATAGTCTAATTTTAGTTTTTCTAATAAATTTGAAAATAAATCAAAAGCTTCTTTTTTATATTCAACTAAAGGATCTCTTTGACCGTAAGATCTTAATCCAATTACTTGTCTAAGTTGTTCTAAATATTGTATATGTGATTTCCAATTCAAATCTATTGTTTGCAAAAATATTCTTTTTTCAATTTCTTTTGCATGCTGCTCGTTTAGGACTTTAATTCTTTCGTTACGTGTCTCATTGAATTTTGAGGATATTTGATCTTTCAGTTCATTATCTTTTGTAGAAATTAAACTTTGAAGTTCAGAATCATTAAAACTCTTTCCAACAATTTGCCTAACTTTATTGTTAAATTCATTACTTTTTGGATTAGATAGATTTTGAATTTTTAATTTTATCAAGTCTTCTGATATTTCTTTTAAAAATTCGTCAGAATAATCGAAAATATTTTCACTATTCATTGCGTTCTTTCTTTGAGAAAACACAACATGTCTTTGGTCATTTAAAACATTATCAAATTTGATAAGTGTTTTTCTGATATCAAAATTTCTGGCTTCAACTTTTTGCTGAGCTCTTTCTAATGCTTTGTTGATCCAAGGGTGATCAATACTTTCACCATCTTTTAAACCAAGTTTTTCAAGCATATTATTCATAGATTCTGAGCCAAAAATTCTCATCAAATCATCTTCTAAACTTACATAAAATACAGAACTACCCTCATCTCCTTGTCGTCCAGCTCTTCCTCTTGCTTGATTGTCCACTCTTCTAGACTCCATTCTTTCTGTTCCAATTACAAATAAGCCACCTAGAGATTTAATTTTTTCTTTATCTATTTTTAACTGATCATCAGGAATTGATCCTTTTTTTCCACCAAGCTGAATGTCAACACCTCTTCCAGAAATACTAGTTGTAATTATTAAAGATTTTTCTTTTCCGGCATTTGCAATAATTTCAGCTTCATTTTCATGGTTCTTTGCATTTAAAACTACGTGTTTAATATTTTTTTCATTTAATAATTTAGAATAAACTTCAGATTTGTTGATACTAGATGTGAAAACCAAAATTGGTTGACCAATTTCGTTTTTTTCAATGATCTTGTTAATTATTGCATCATTTTTTTCTTTTTCAGTTCTAAAGATCAAATCATTGTAGTCCTTTCGGATCATTTCTTTATTTGTTGGTATCACAACTACTGAAAGATTATATATCTCAAAAAATTCTTCAGATTCTGTTACAGCAGTACCAGTACAACCTGATATTTTTTTATATAGTTTAAAATAATTTTGATAGGTTATAGATGCTAAAGTTTGATTTTCAGCTTGTATCTGAATTTTTTCTTTAGCTTCAAGAGCCTGATGAAGTCCATCTCCAAATCGTCTTCCTTCTAAAATTCTACCAGTTAACTCATCTATAATTTTAAGAACTCCATCTTTTACGATGTAATCCTTTCCTTTTTCAAATAAGTGATTTGCACGGAGTGCTTGATTTACGTGGTGAACTAAATGAAGATTTTCTGGGTCATAAAAATTATCATTTTTTAAGATACCTGCATTAGAAAAAAGTTTTTCAACATTATTAATACCCTCGTTTGTTAAAAGTATACTTTTTTCTTTCTCATCTATCTCAAAATCTTTATTGTTTAAAATTTTAATAAGTTTATCTATTGCTAGGTATTGGGCAGTTTTATCTTCTGCAGCTCCAGAAATTACAAGTGGAGTTCTTGCTTCATCTATTAAACAGGAATCTATTTCATCTACAATTGAAAATGCATGAGATCTTTGAACCATTTCTTTTTGAGAAAACTTCATGTTATCTCTTAGATAATCAAATCCTAACTCACTGTTGGTTGCATAAGTAATATCACAATCATAATTTTTCTTTCTTTCTAGATCATCTTGGTCATTATTTATAAATCCAGAAGTAAGACCTAGAAAATTATATATCAGACCCATCTCCATCGAGTCTCTTTTTGCTAAGTAATCATTAACTGTAACTATATGAACTCCGTTTTCAGAAAGTGCATTTAAATAAGCAGCTAAAGCAATAGTGAGTGTTTTTCCTTCACCAGTTCTCATTTCGGCAATTTTACCTTCGTGAAGAACTACTCCCCCAACAAGCTGAACATCAAAGTGCCTTTCTTGTCTTGTTCTTTTTGCAGCTTCTCTTACTAATGCAAATGCTTTAGGTAGAATTTCGTCTAAACTTTTTCCATTTTTTAATTGATCTTTAAATTCAACTGTTTTTTTTGGAAAGTCTTCATCACCTATTTTTATGAATTGTTCTTCGTGTGAATTTATTTTTTCTACAATTTTTCCAATTCTATCTAGTTCTTTTTGATTACTAGATTTAATAAATTTTGTAATTAAGTTAAATGGATTAAGCATGACTATTTGATTTATTCTTTAAATATATTGTTTAATATATGTATTAAACAATTATTTTAAATATCATGGGTATTAATTTAACAAATTTTTTAACCTCGAAATCAAAAAATACCAGAATGATGGATTTCCAGGACCTTGATCATATAGATGGCTTATCTATTTCAGCTTTATGTGCAGATTTATATAAAACCAAAAGAGATGATTTGGTAATGTTTTACTTTAGAGATGGTGCAAATCATGCCTCTGTTTATACTAAGTCGAAAATTATCTCAGAAAATATTAAATGGAATCTAAGTCAAAAAGCAAAAAAAATTTATTCTCTTATAGTAAATACGAGAAATGCAAATGCTTTCACAGGCAAACAAGGTTACGAAAGTCTCGTAAAAATTGCTGATTTAACCTCTGAACAATTATCAAAAAAACAAGTTGAAGATGAAGATCATCCAAAGAAAATTACTTCAAAGGAAATTATTTTTGGATGCACAGGTACAATTGGTGAAACCTTTCCATGCGAAAAGATAATAGATAAAATTCCGAATTTGATTAAAAAAATCAACTATACACAAAACAAATTTCTTTGGATGAAAGCAGCCTTAGGAATAATGACCACTGATACAAAACCAAAACTAGCGATGGAACAATGTAAAATAGGAGATAAAGAGGTAAAAATTTATGGTGTAGCCAAAGGTTCGGGCATGATATTTCCAAATATGGGAACCACTTTGGCATACATATTTACAGATGCCAACTTATCAAATGATATTTTAAGTAAATTATTAAAAAAAAATATTACAAATACATTTAATGCTATCTCGTGTGATGGAGATACTAGCACAAATGATATGGTTAGTATTTTTGCAACAAATAAAGCAAACAATTCAAATATTAAAAGTATTAATGATATAAAACTAAAAAAATTTGACAAAGCATTAAACAATGTTTTGTTAAATTTGGCAAAAAGAGTAGTTTCTGATGGAGAAGGAGCATCTAAATTTGTCACTATAAATATTAATAAAAGCAAAAGTGAACAAGATGCGAAGACAATTGCTTTCTCAATAGCAAATTCAGCTTTGGTAAAAACAGCTATTGCTGGCGAAGATCCTAACTGGGGACGAATAGTAATGGCAATAGGAAAAGCAGGACCAAAAATAAATTTAAATAAATTAGGTTTGAAATTTGGAAATTATCAAATAATTCAGGATGGAAAATTATTTAAGAACTATGATGAAAAATTAGTAGCAGAATATATGAAAGGTGAAAATATAGATATCAATGTAGATTTGTTTACTGGCGTTAAAAGCTTTAAAGCTTTTACTATGGATTTCACAAAAAATTATATTGAGATTAATGCTGATTACAGAAGTTGAACATATTGAAATATAAATTTTAATAATTAATTTTATACTATGATAAAATACAAACTTTTGTGTAACGACTGTGAATTGAAGTTTGATAGCTGGTTCTCTTCTTCATCAGAATATGAAAAATTAAAAAAGAAAAAACTTTTAATCTGTCACAACTGTAATTCTGAAAAAGTTGAAAAAACATTAATGGCTCCTCAGCTAATAAGTAGAAAAGCTAAAAATGAAGAAAAATTTGATACTCAGAAGAATAAAAAAATTAAGAAAACAATTAAAAATTACCAAAAGTTTATAAAAGATAATTTTAAGTATGTTGGGGATAATTTTGCATATGAAGCTAGATCTATTCACTACAATATTAAGAAACCTAGGAAAGGGATATATGGTAAAGCCTCTCAGAAAGATGTTAAAGAGCTCAAAGAAGAGGGCATAGATACACAATTAATTCCTTGGGTTGATGAAAAAGAAAATTAGTTTTTCTTAAATTCAGCAATATAGTTTACTGACAAATCTTTAGACACATTCCATTCATCTTTCAGAATGTTAAATTTCATTCCATCAATTTTTTTGAGGTTAAGATTGTTTTTGATTAGTATACTTTTTAAATCTTCAGGCTTAACAAACTTTTCCCATTCATGGGTGCCAATAGGAAGCCATCTCAAAACATATTCTGCACCAACAATTGCGAATATATAAGATTTTAAGGTTTTATTTATAGTTGCAACAAACATTAATCCATTTTTTTTTAAAAGATTAGCACATGATTTTAAAAAAAAATCAACATCCTTAACATGTTCAACAATCTCCATGTTCAAAATTACATCAAATTTTTTTTTTGTTTTTAGTTTTTCAGGCGATGAACATATATAGTTTATTTTAAGATTATTTTTTTTTGCATGTAAGTTTGCTATGGAAATATTTTTATTTGAAGCATCGATTGCTGTTACATTAGCTCCTAATCTACACATGGGCTCAGATAACAATCCACCTCCACATCCAATATCAAGGACATTTATTCCAGAAAGGGGATATTTTTTATTTTTTAGTTGAAATTCCTTAATTATATTTTCTTTTATGTATTTTATTCTTATAGGATTAAATTTATGAAGAGGTTTAAATTTTCCTTCTGGATCCCACCATTCGGCTGCCATATTTGAAAATTTTTCTATTTCTTTTTTATTAATACTGTTCATAATATATAATTAGTTGACATAACAATTAAGATGTACTTTATCAATTTATAATTAAATTATATTAATTCAACTGATCATGAAAACTGTTGTACTAAAATTTGGTGGAACTTCTGTTGGTAGTATAGATAGGATAATAAAAGTATGCAAAATTATAGCCACTTATAAAAAGAAAAAAAATAAAGTTTTGGTGATTTCATCTGCAATGAGTGGAGTGACCAATGAGCTTGTAAAAAAATCAAAGCAAATTAGTAATAATTTTAGCAGATCTGAATATGATGCACTTGTATCAACTGGAGAACAGGTTTCATGTGCTTTAATTGCAGGAAGACTTACTCATGATGGTTTTAAGTCTAGGTCATGGGTTTCTTGGCAATTACCAATAATTACGGATGGACCTTATTCTGGAGCAAGAATAAACAAGATAATTACAAAAGAATTAAATAATTATGTGAAACAAGGTGGGATCCCAATTATTACAGGTTTCCAAGGAATTAATAATGAAAATAGAATTACCACAATAGGAAGAAGTGGTTCTGATGCCACTGCAATAATGTTAGCAAAATTTATTAAAGCTGATGAATGTATTATTTATACAGATGTTGATGGTGTTTATACAACTGATCCAAGACAACATAAAAAAGCAAAAAAAATTAAAAAAATATTTTATGATGAAATGTTAGAAATGGCATCTTTGGGATCAAAAGTGATGCAACCAACATCTGTTCAAGATGCAAAGTTAAATAAAATTGATATTAAAGTTAAATCCTCATTTGTTCATAAAACAGGTACATTAATAACAGGTTCTAAAAAAGCGTTTAGCGATCAAATAATTACAGGGATATCTTCAACTAAAAATGATGCTAAGATCACAATTGTAGGAGTTAAAGATAGACCTGGTGTTGCTGCTTCAGTTTTTAGACCGCTATCAAGAAATTTAATTAATGTTGATATGGTTGTACAAAATATTTCTCAAAATGGAAAAGATACCGACTTAACTTTTACAATTAAATCTGATGATTTGAAAAAAACTGAAAAATTAATTAAACAAAATAAATTGATATCATATAAAAAACTTTCTTTTGATAAAAATCTTTCCAAAGTTTCCATAATTGGAGTTGGGATGATTACTACACCAGGAATTACTTACCGGATGTTTCAAGCTTTAGCTTCAAAAAAAATAAACATTTTAGTTATATCAACTTCTGAGATAAAAATTTCAGTTTTAATATCATCGAAAAATGTAAAAAAAGCCATAGCTGCTCTTCATAAAGAATTTAAACTAGATTAAACTTATGAATGTAAGACCATTTAGAAATATAAATCGAAAAAACACCAAAGTAATTAACGTTGGTAGTGTCAAAGTTGGTGGTGACAATCCAATATCAGTTCAATCAATGACTAATACTTTAACTACAGATATTTCAGCTACAATAGAACAAATAAACAAAATTCATCAAGAGGGTGCTGACCTGGTTAGAGTTTCCTGTCCAGATGAAGATTCTTCAAAAGCCTTAAAAGAAATTACAAAAAATATTCAAATACCTATAATCGCAGACATTCATTTTCATTATAAAAGAGCTGTAGAGGCTGCAGAAAATGGAGCCAAGTGTTTAAGAATAAATCCTGGAAATATAGGTGATAAAAATAAAATCCATGAAGTCTTAAGTGCAGCAAAAAATAATGATTGTTCAATTCGAATAGGAGTTAATGCAGGTTCACTAGAAAAAGATATTCTAGAAAAGTATAAAGAGCCTTGCCCTGAGGCATTAGTAGAGAGCGCAAAAAGAAATATTAAAATATTAGAAGATCAAGATTTTTTTAATTTCAAGATAAGCGTAAAGTCATCTGATGTATTTCTGTCGATTGCAGCTTACAGACAACTTTCAGACGCTACTGATTATCCTCTTCATCTTGGAATAACTGAGGCTGGAAGTTTTGTATCAGGAAGTGTTAAGTCTTCAATAGGACTAGGTTCATTGCTATTAGACGGAATAGGCGACACTTTAAGAGTTTCTTTGTCAGATGATCCTGTAAAAGAGGTAAAGATTGGAAATGAAATACTTAAATCTTTAGGATTACGAAATAGAGGAGTTAAAATAATTTCTTGTCCATCATGTGCAAGACAAGCATTTCAAGTTATTGATACAGTTAAAATTTTAGAGGAAAAATTATCTCATATAAAAACCCCAATTACCCTATCTATAATTGGTTGTGTTGTGAATGGACCTGGTGAGGCTGCTTTAACTGATATTGGAATAACAGGAGGTGGAAAAGGTAATAATATGCTTTATCTATCTGGTGTACAAAGTGAAAAAGTATTAACTAACGATATAGTTAATAAAGTTGTAGCAGAAGTTGAAAAAAAAGCCTCTGAATTAGAAAATTAACAATGATACCAACAAAAACTATTGAAGAATTAATTATAAAACATTCAACATTAGAAAAAGATTTATCATCAGGGAATTTAGATAATAAATTATTTGCTGAAAAATCAAAAGAATATTCAGACGTTAATGAAATAATTTCAAATGCTAAAAAATATTTATCATTTGAAAATGAAAAAAAAGAATTAGAGAAAATATTAGAGGACAACACAGATAAAGAATTGAAAAATATGGCTGAGTTGGAACTTGTTGAGTTGAAATCACAACATGAGATCAATGAAAAAAAATTAAAATTATTTCTATTGCCAAAAGATGAAGCTGATAAAAAAAATGCAATAATTGAAATAAGAGCTGGGACTGGCGGTTTAGAAGCAAGTTTATTTGCTTCAGACCTTTTTAAAATGTATGAAAAAGTGAGTAATAAAAAAAAGTGGTCATTAGAGCTTATTTCTATTTCAAGAAGTGATGCCGGTGGTTTAAAAGAAGTAATAGCATCCATCAAAGGTGCAAATATATACTCAACATTAAAATATGAGAGTGGTGTGCATAGAGTTCAAAGAGTTCCAGATACTGAAACACAAGGAAGAGTGCATACATCTGCCGCTACTGTTGCTGTATTACCTGAAGTTGAAGAAGTAGATTTAAAAATAAATGACTCTGATTTAAGAATTGATGTTTTTAGAGCAGGTGGTCCAGGCGGACAATCAGTTAACACAACAGATAGCGCTGTTAGAATAACTCATATCCCAACAGGTTTGTCAGTTTCTCAGCAAGATGAAAAATCACAACATAAAAATAAAGCAAAAGGAATGAAAATTTTAAGAGCAAGATTATATGAATTCGAAAGATCAAGAATTGATCAAGAGAGATCACAAGATAGAAAAACCAAAATTGGCACAGGAGATCGATCGGAAAGGATTAGAACTTATAATTTTCCACAGGGAAGAGTCACAGATCACAGAATAAATTTAACATTACACAAATTAGAGGAATTTCTAGAAGGTGAAGCTTTTGATGAAATGATCGAGTCACTGACATTACAAGCACAAGAAGAAAGTTTAAGTAATTTAAAGTAAATGAATATTCAATCAGCAATAGTTCAAGGTGCAGAAATTTTAAAAAAAAATTTTTTTTTAAATCCTTATTTAGATTCAGAAATTTTAATGGCAAAAGTAATCAATAAAGATAAAAAGTATTTATTACTTAATGGGAAAAATAAAATAGAGGAAAAAAAATTAAGTTTGTTTAAAAAACTTATTGATGAAAGGTCTAAAGGAAAGCCGGTTTCACATTTAACTAATAAAAAGTTATTTTGGAATTCAGAATTTTTTGTAACAAAAGATACTTTGATACCTCGTCCTGATACCGAGCTAATTGTTGAAAATATTTTAAATTTAACAAAAAATAAAAACAAACTTAGTATTTTAGATATTGGTATAGGATCAGGATGTATACTTTTGTCTATATTAATAGAGAGAAAAAATTTTTATGGTACAGGAATAGATATAAGCCAAAATTGTTTAAAAATAGCGAATATGAACGCAACTAATTTAAAGGTTCATTCAAGACTGAAATTATATAAATCTAATGTTGACAAATTTACTTTGGGCAAATATGATTTAATTGTTTCTAATCCTCCTTATATAAAAAAACATATTTTAAAATATTTGGATAAGGGAGTTGCTAAGTTTGAACCAAAAATAGCGTTAGATGGTGGATTAGATGGTTTATCAGAAATCAGAAAAGTAATTAAAAAATCATCTGAGCTGATTAAAAAAAATGGTAAATTTATTTTAGAGATTGGTTTTGATCAAAAAAATAAAGTAATTAACTTATTAAATAAAGAGGGTTTTTATATAAATAGTGCTCTAAAAGATCTTGCTTATAATGATCGATGCATAATTTGCACAAAAATATAATTATTTAAATCATGGTAACATTTAGGAATAATAGCAATAACAACAATAGAAGAAATAATTTTAGAAGAAACGATAGAAATTTTAAATCTAATGGCGAAAGGCAGAAATTTAGTTCAAATTTTTCTAATGGTGATAATTTTAAAAGAAAGTCTCCAGGTAGAAACAATCACAATGCACCAAAATTGATTGAAAAGTACAATGATTTAGCTAGAGAAGCTTTATCAAATGGTGACAAAATTCTATCTGAAAATTACCTTCAGCACGCTGATCATTTTACGAGAATACTAAATGAAAGAGAAAGCTTCAAAAGAGAGAGAAATTTAGATGATAGATATAATGAAAATGGAAAAGAGTCAAATGAGCTTTCAAAAAATGTTGATGTTTCTGAAAAAAATTTAGAAGATAATTCTAACTTAGATCTTAAAACTGAAACAGCAGCAGAGGCTAATTAATTTAAACCAATTATCTTTTCAGATTTAAGAACATCTAATTTAATTTTTTTTGTTTCAAATAATTTTCTCTCTTTACCTTTTAATATTTTACCTGAAGGAAGTTTTAGTTTTTGAGAATTAACTTTTTTTCCATTTACAATTACTTCGTAATGCAAATGAGGTCCAGTAGATTTACCTGTGGAACCAACATAACCTATTGTTTGGCCTTGTTTTACTCTTACTCCTGCTTTAATGCCACGAGCAAATTTTGACATGTGAGCATATACTGTTTGATAGGTTGAGTTATGTCTTATTTTAACACAGTTTCCACCTCCACCACACCATCCAGCTTTTTTAACAACACCATCACCAGATGCCATAATAGGTGTTCCTGTTGGTGCTGCAAAATCAGTACCTCTATGCATTTTATTGTATCCATCTATAGGATGTTTTCTCATGCCAAAAGAAGATGAAAGTCTTGCTCCATTAATTGGAGTTTTCATTAAAGCTTTTTTAACACTCTTACCATTTTTATCATAATGTCCTTCGCTTCCTTCTTTATCAAAATAGTAAAGTCCATTATCTTGACCACTTAATTTTAAATTAGCAAAAAGTATTTCTCCTGTTTCAATGATTTCATTTTTATCATTAAGGAAAATTTCATACATTATTTGAAACTTATCTTTTTTTCTTATATCTCTTTGAAAGTCTACTTGAAAACCATATATTCTAGCAAATTCAATTATTATATTTG
>QCGU01000016.1 GCA_003278165.1 Pelagibacteraceae bacterium AG-390-A02 | reverse complement strand
ATAATAATACCAATTACTCCTCCGTGAAAAGACATTCCACCTTCCCATACTTTAAAAATATCAAATAGATTATTGATATAAAATTCAAAATTATAAAAAAATACATATCCAATTCTTCCACCTAATATAATTCCGATTATTAAGTACGTTATATAATCATCAAAGTTTTTATTTATTTCTGAATTCTTTAAAAATATTTTTTTTGCTATTAACCATCCAAATAAAATACCAGCAATATAAGCTAGCGAATACCATCTAATTTCCAAAGAAAATATTTCTATTGCAACTGGGTCAAAATTATTGGTGAACATTTTAAATTATATCTATATTGTATATCTCAATTATGAAAAATTCTAAATTTATAATTGATAAATTTGCAAAATTATTAGAGCAGGGATTAATAACTTCAAAAGATTTATCATCCGAAATCTTAAATATATTTAAATCAAAAAGAGATGAATTTGTTTTCAAAATGAAACTCACTAGTAAAGACGAGTTTGATATTCTTTCAAAGAGAGTAGAAAATTTAGAAAATAAAATTTCTAAGTTAGAGACAAAAAAAAAGAAGAAAATTAAATCGGTAAAAAGATCTTAACTCTTAACCCATTAAATTTTGATTTTTCTAACATAATGTTCCCTCCATGGGATTTTATAATATCAGAAGCTATGGATAGCCCTAGGCCAACACTAGATTTAGAATCATTTCTACCTTTATCAATTTTATAAAAAGGCTTGAAAACATTTTCTTGTTCTTTTTTAGGTATCCCTGGACCGTTATCATCAATAATTATAAATAGATTTGTACTTTTTTTATTTAGGCTTATTTCAACTTTGTTTGCATACTTTAATCCATTATCAATTAAGTTGTTTAAAGATCTGTTGATCAGGTTCTTTCTGCCATTAATATATATTCTAGGAATTAAATTATGAGAAATGTTCTTATTATTATATTTTCTTATAATTTCCTCTATTAGTTCTGAAAGGTTGAACATTTCATCTTTTTCAACATACGATGAGCTTGTAAATTGCAGATATTCGTTAAGCATTTTTTCCATTTCGTTAATATCATTTGTTAATTTGTCGACTGCATCTTTATCTTTTACAAAAGCTAATTGTAGCTTCATTCTTGTTAATGGAGTTCTCAAATCATGACTAATTCCTGATAACATTTCTGTTCGCTGATTAAGATGCCTTTCAATTCTTTTCCTCATTTTATCAAATTCATGCCCTGCTTGACGAATTTCAAGAGCCCCTGATGGTCTGAATTCCTCTATATATTCACCTTTACCAAATTTTTCTGCAGCTCTAGCCAAATTTGTAATTGGTCTTGTTTGATTTTTTAAAAATATTAAAGAAATAATAACCATAATAATTGCTGGTACTGTTATCCAAAGTGCAAATAGTCTGGCAGATGTACTTGTTACACGATCTTTAGGTACCAAGAATCTAAAATACCCATCTTCATACTTTATTCTTAAATCAACTAATTCTTTGTAGTTTGTAGTGTCAAACCAGAAATTTCCAACATGAAATTGAGACTTTAATTCTCTTCTTAAAGTTCTGTCAATTGGACTAAACCATCTTTCTTTGTATTGACTTTTGAATTCTTCATTTTTTTTTATTTCTATATTTAAATCTAAAAATAAAGAAAAGAGATTGGTTACTTTCTGTTTTTCATTTTTTTCACTTTCGTATGCCTGAACAAAAGCACTTATTTCATTTACTAAAGTTCTCGTCATACCTTTGTTAGTTTTGATCCAGAGGCTATCAAAAAAAACTATAGTTATAATCAATTGAATAGTGATTACTGGAACAGCAACAATTAGCAATGCTCTATAAAATAATCTTTTAGGTAAAATATCTTTTAAAAAATTACTCAATCCAGAGAACATATCCAGCACCTCTTATAGTCTGTAAAAATTTTGGATTTTTTTGATCAATTTCAATTTTTTTTCTTAAACGAGTTATAATTACATCTACAGATCTCTCTTTATCTATATTAATAAGTCTACCAATATCTTCTCTAGAAAATGTTTTGCCAGGAGTATTAATCATTTTTTCTAGTATAGTTTTTTCAGTATTATTAATTTTAAATTCTCTATTATTGTTAATAATTAGAAGTTTGTTTAAATCTATGACTACATTTTCAAATTCAATTATTCTTGTTTGCTCTGTTTTTTTAGTTTTATTCACAATATTTTTAATCCGTAATATTAATTCTTTTGGCTCAAAAGGTTTTGGCAAATAATCATCTGCACCTTTTTCAAGACCTTCTATTCTTTCTTCTGCCTCACCTTTTGCAGTTAAAAGTATTATTGGTGTATCAAGATTTTTTTTATGTTCTTCAATAAATTCAAGTCCACTTTTTCCAGGCATCATAATATCTAAAACTATAATGTCGAATTTTATAATATTTATTTTTTCAGACGCATCCTCAGAACTATTTGCAGTCGTAACTAAAAAATTATTTTCATTTAAATATTTTTTAACTAGTGACCTAATTCCATCATCATCATCAACTAATAGAATATGTGCAATAAACTTATCCATTTATAATTTTATTTAATACATTATCAAAATTAACAACCTCTTCTGAACTTGAATTTAACAACGCAGAGTAAATTCTTTTTTTTTGTAAAGTAAAAATTTCCTCAAATATTTTTTTTCCTTTTTCATTTAAAAATACATGTTTTACTCTAGTATCTATGTCATCTTTTTTAAAAATCACTATTTCAAGTTTTATTAAATCTTTTAAAACTCTATTTAAACTTTGCTTAGTTACTTTTAGTTTTTTTAAAAGATCTGAAATAGAAATACCTTCATATGAAGAAATTAAGTGAATTACTTTATGATGTGCTATTCCTATAGAGTATTTTTCTAAAATTTTTTTAGAGTCTGAAAATGTTTCTCTGTAGCTTACAAAAAGCTTTTCTATCAATCCTTTAAGTTGGTCATCTTTTAGATACAAAAGTTCTTTCATAATGGGTAAGTTATATTGACATATTAAAGATACAAAGATATTTTTCACTGATAATTTAAAATATTTTCACTAATGATACCGTACGATAAAAGATCAGGAAAAATTTGGTACAATGATGAACTTGTTGATTGGGGTGATGTAAAACTCCATGTGTTAAGTCATGGTTTGCATTATGCAAGTTGTGTTTTTGAAGGTGAAAGAGTTTATGATGGTTCTATTTTCAAGTTAGAAGAACATACCTCCAGATTTTTTCATTCTGCTAAAAGAATGGGCTTTGAAATTCCTTACACGGAAGAGCAAATTAATATTGCTTCAAATAAAATTATCGCTACTCAGAATGTAGAAAATGGATATGTAAGACCAGTTGCTTGGAGAGGTACCGAAATGATGGCAATATCAGCACAACAAACAAAAATTCATGTTGCAATTGCAACTTGGGAGTGGGGATCTTACTTTGATCCAAAACTTAAAGTTGAGGGCATTAAATTAAATATTTCAAACTGGAGAAGACCAGCTCCTAATACTATTCCTTGGGATACTAAAGCATCAGGTTTGTACATGATTTGTACGCTATCAAAACATGAGGCTGAAAAACAAGGTTACACAGATTCTTTAATGTTGGATCATGAAGGTAATATCGCTGAAGCAACAGGGGCCAATGTATTTTTCAAAGATAAAAATGGAGAAATTCATACACCAATTCCAGATTCGTTCTTAGATGGAATTACAAGAAGAACTGTAATCGGAATTGCAAAATCAAAAAATATCAAAGTTCATGAAAGAAAAATTAGTCCAACAGAACTTCCTAATTTTGTAGGATGTTTTTTAACGGGAACTGCTGCAGAAGTTACGCCTGTATCTTGTATTTCAGAAAATCAATTTAAAGTTTGTGACACTATTATTGATCTAAATGAAAGTTATCAAGCATTGGTAAGAAAGAAAAAAGCGGCTTAATCTTTATTATCTTCAGATATTGCATGATCAATACCCTTTCGTAAATAATCGTAACCTGTAAATAAAGTGATCGCAGCTGACAGCCATAAAAGAATAATACCAATTGTTTGAGCGTTGTAATCTTCAAAGTTGATTATTTTATTTCCAGTATCCCCTGAAAGAAGAAGACCAATTGCAACCATTTGTAACACTGTTTTAAGTTTAGCAAGGTTTGAAACTGGAAGTTTAATTTGACCTTTTGCTAAAAATTCTCGTAATCCTGAAATTAAAATTTCTCTAGTTAAAATTATTATAGCTGCAATCACTTCATAATTTTGAATTGTTCCATCCATCACCAGCAAAATTAAAGCTGTAGCAACTATTATTTTATCTGCGATAGGATCTAATAGTTCTCCTAATTTAGATTCCTGGCCTAACATTCTAGCCAGCATGCCATCTAAAAAATCTGTAAATGAAGCAATTATAAATAAAATTAAAGCAGTTAAATCACCATAGAATCCCGGAAGATAGAAAGCTAAAACGAAGAAGGGTACAATTATTATTCTCCCTATTGTTAGGATATTTGGAATTTTTTTTAACATAATTATTCGTGAAAGAAGTTATATATCTTTTTTGCTACTTTTTCTTCAACACCTTCAACAGATTTAATTTCATCTAAACTAGCAGACTCAACAGATCTTGCCGACCCAAAATGGTTTAACAGCGCTCTTTTTCTAATTGCTCCAATGCCTTCAATTTGGTCCAACAAAGATTTACTAATTCCTTTTTTTCTCTTTGCTCTATGGGCACTGATAGCAAATCTGTGTGATTCATCTCTTATTCTTTGGAGAAAGAATAGAGTGGGGTCATTTTTTGAGAATTTATATTCTTTGCCATTGTGAAAAAATGTTTCATTTCCACTATTACGAAATTTACCCTTTGCTATTGCAATAATTGGAATGTCGTGAAGTCCCAATTCATTTAAACTTTCTCTAGCTACTGAATATTGTCCTTTTCCTCCATCTACCAATACCAAATCAGGAAAAGTGAGATAATTATCTTTTTCTTGAACAGCACGTTTAAACCTTCTGTTTAATACTTCTCTCATCATCCCATAATCATCTTGCTCATTTTTTTTGTGTTTGATGTTGAACTTTCGATATCTCTTTTTAACAAACCCCTCATCACCATAAGCAATTAAAGCTCCAACACTATTTGTTCCTTGGATATGGCTGTTATCATATACCTCGATTAAATTTATATTAGTTTCAAGATTAAATTTTTTTGCAACTTCATCAAAAAGTTCTCGATTATTCTGACTTTCATAAAGTTTTCTATTCAAACTATCTTTTGCATTTTTTATTGCTTGGTTAATTACTTTTAGTTTTGAACCTTTTTTAGCAACACTAATGTTAATTTGTTTCCCCTCTTTTTGAGTTAAAGTTTTTTCAATTAAAACTTTTTCCTTTATTTCTTCAGATAATATTATTGCAGACGGTACACTTTTATTTTCATAAAATTGAGAAATGAATGAATTTATAATATCTCCTAATTTTTCATCTGGGTCATGTTTTGGAAAAAAAGCTTGGTTGCCCCAATTTTGTTTTGAACGATAAAAAAATACTTGAATACAGGTTTTTCCAGATTCTTTGTATCCAGCTATGACATCTGCCTCTATTAAGTTTGCTTCGTTAATTCTTTGAGAAGATTGAATAATATTTAAAGCTTTAATTCTATCCCTTAAAATTACTGCTTTTTCAAAATCTAATTCCTCACTTGCCTTTTCCATTTGACTTGAGAGATTTTTTTGAATTTTTCTTGATTTCCCCGATACAAATTCAATAGCATCATCAACTGTTTGTTGATAATCATTTTTTTCAACATAACCAACACATGGACCAGAACATCTTTTAATTTGATAAAGGATACAAGGTCTTTCTCTATTTTTAAAAACAGTATCATCACAAACTCTTAGATGAAAAATTTTTTGGATCATCTTTATAGTCCAGTTAGCTGAACCTGCTGATGCAAAAGGTCCAAAATAAAATCCTTCTTTTGTCTTTTTTCCTCTATGTCTTTTGATTTGTGGCCATTTATCTTTGTTACCAATAAAGATAAATGGAAATGACTTATCATCTCGTAATAAAATATTGAATTTTGGTTTAAATTTTTTAATTAAGTTTGCTTCTAAAAGTAGAGCTTCACTTTCATTTGAAGTAGTTGTTATCTCTAATTTTCTGGTTTGAGACAACATTCTCTCTGTTCTAATTATATGATTTTTTTCAGATACATAACTTTTAAGTCTATTAGGAAGATTTTTTGCTTTTCCCACATAAAGGATTTCATTTTTTTCATTTAGCATCCTGTAGACACCAGGAAGTTTAGGGACTAGCGAGAGCTCTTTTTTAATTACCTCTTTTCCTATTTCAGAGCTTATCATGACTTCTTTTTTTGGTAATTTGAATACCAACAGATGAACATTGCTTAAGAATTTCTAATTTCTCAATTTTCAACATTATTTTAGCAATCCTTTGATCTTTGAATAATTCATCAAATACAGCCTCAGCTAATGTTTCAAGAAAGTTGTAATGTTTTTTTTTAACGAGTTTTGTGATCAATTTTACAATTGTTCCATAATTAACAATCGATTTTATATCTTTATCACTTGATGGCTTTTTATCCTCGTAATCAATTTCTAGGCTAAATTTAACTTTTTGAGGCTTTTTCTTTTCAAAGTCATAATAGCCAAGTTTTAAATTTAAAATTAGTTCATTAATTAGAATTTTCTTTTCGTAATTAAAAAGACTTTTGTTTTTATTTATTCTTACAATATTAAAATTACTTCTTTTCATTCTTTGCCCATAATATCTGGTGTTTGCCAGTTTAAATTCTGCCCACTATCTATAGCTAAAACTTGTCCTGTAATAGATATATTTTTTATAAAAAAGTCAACAGCATTACATATTTGTTCAACATCCACCTGTCTTTTTAATGGAGTTGCTAAATATTGTTTTCTAAAATGTTTTTCAGATTGTCTTTGATTTTTAATAGTTGGGCCAGGTGCAATTCCGTTTACTCTAATTTTTGGTGCCAAACTCATCGCACTAGTCTTAGTCAAAGTATAAAGTCCAGTTTTACTAATTGTGTAGGAAAAAAAATACGGAGTTAGTTTGAAAACTCTTTGATCAATAATATTAATTATATTGTTATTTGTTCCTTTAACATTTTTTGCAAATTCTTTTGATAATAACGCAGGTGCTCTTAAATTTGTTCTTAAATGTTGCCCCCAACTATCTGTTGTGAAGTTTTCTAATTTATCATTTTCAAATAAAGAAGCGTTATTAATTAAACAATCAAAATATTTAAGTTTTGATTTTGCATATTTTAAAATTTTATTTACATCTTTTTCTTTGCTTAAATCGCCTTTAACCAAGTAAACTATAGTACCATCATTTGTTAATTCTTTTTTTAACTTCTCAGCTTTTAATTTTGACTTATTAAAATGAATGAGAATTTCTTTATTAGGACCAGATAATTTTTTTGCAATCGCAGCGCCAATTCTTGTAGCTCCACCTGTAATAATTATTTTCCGTGCTTCCATTTTTTATCTCTTTTTTTTGTAACTTTTGTTCCTGGCATTCCCATTGTTGATCTGCCTTTTGGATAAAGTTTATTTTTTACATCATACTGCCTTATTTTTGGATTTAATGTAATTTCTAATTCACTACTCTCTAACTTTCTTATTTCATCTCTAATTTTAGCAGCTTCTTCAAATTCTAAGTTAGATGCAGCTTCTTTCATTTTTTTATCTAAAGCTTTAAGATGTTTTTTTAGATTTCCACCAATATTAGAGCCTTCACTTATTTTTACATAATCCTTTTCATAAACACTTTCTAAAATATCACTAATTTCTTTTTTAACTGATGTAGCACTAATTTTATGTTTTTTGTTATAGGCTATTTGAATATTTCTTCTTCTATCAGTTTCAGCAACTGCTTTTTTTATACTTTTAGTTTCTTTATCAGCATACAAAATAACTTTCCCATCAACATTTCTTGCAGCTCTTCCTATTGTTTGAATCAGTGATGTTTCTGATCTTAAAAAACCTTCTTTGTCTGCATCTAAAATTCCAACTAGTGCACATTCAGGAATATCAAGACCTTCTCTTAGTAAGTTTATACCAACTAAAACATCGAATACACCCATCCTCAAATCTCTCATTATTTCAATTCTCTCTAAAGTATCTATATCTGAGTGAAGGTATCTAACTTTAATTCCATTCTCATGAAGATATTCAGTTAAATCTTCTGCCATTTTTTTAGTAAGAGTCGTGACTAAAACTCTATAATTGTTTTCAATTACTCTTTTGCATTCATGCATCAAATCATCAACCTGATTTTTTGCAGGTCTGATTTCAACTACAGGATCAATTAGTCCAGTTGGTCTAATAACTTGATCAATAAATTTACCTTTTGTTTGTTCTAGTTCCCACGGTCCTGGTGTTGCAGATACAAATACCGTTTGAGTTCTCATTAAATCCCATTCCTCAAATTTTAACGGTCTATTATCCATACACGATGGTAGTCTAAAACCATATTCTGCAAGAGTACTTTTTCTTGATCTATCTCCTTTGTACATTCCATTAAGTTGTGGAACAGTTACGTGACATTCATCAACAAATATTAGAGTGTTATCTGGAAAATATTCAAATAGAGTAGGAGGGGGCTCTCCTGGCTTTCTTCCAGATAAAAATCTTGAATAGTTTTCAATTCCAGCACAAGATCCAGTTGCTTCAATCATTTCTAAATCAAATTTAGTTCTCTCTTCCAACCTTTGAGCCTCTAACAATTTATTTTCTGCTCTATGTTTTTTTAAAGTTATTTCTAATTCTTTTTTAATATTAATGACCGCTTGTTCGATTGTTGGTTTAGGAGTGATATAATGACTATTTGCATAGACTTTTATTAAACTTAGCTCTCTAACTTTATCTCCTGTTAAAGGATCAAATTCTTCTACCTGTTCTAATTTATCTCCGAATAGACAAAGTCTCCAAGCTCTGTCCTCTAAATGGGAAGGAAATATTTCTAAATATTCTCCTCTTGCTCTAAATGTTCCTCTATAAAAGTTTTGATCGTTTCTTTTATATTGTAAAGCTACTAAAGATTTAATTATTTCTTCTCTATTGTAATCATTATTTTTTTGAAGAGTTAGTGTCATTTTGCTGTACGCCTCGACAGAACCTAATCCATAGATACATGAAACACTTGCTACAATTAAAACATCATCTCTTTCCAAAAGAGATCTAGTTGCAGAGTGTCTCATTCGATCAATCTGTTCATTAATCGATGCCTCTTTTTCTATATAAGTGTCAGACCTTGGAACGTAAGCCTCTGGAGTATAATAGTCATAATAAGAAACAAAGTATTCAACTGCATTATCTGGAAAAAAGGTTTTCATTTCTCCATAAAGTTGTGCTGCAAGTGTTTTGTTTGGCGCGAGTATTAATGCTGGTCTATTAGTGGCCTCGATTACTTTTGCCATTGTAAAAGTTTTTCCAGATCCCGTAACTCCAAGTAATACTTGGTTAAATTGATCTTTATTTGCACCATTTACTAATTTTTTAATAGCTTCTGGTTGATCACCTGCAGGTTTAAAATCAGATTTAATTTTAAATTTTTTTCCTCCTTCAAGTTTTCCACCTATTTTTGGATTTTTACTCTGAATATCTGTAATTAAATCTTGATAAGTATTTTCCATATATTAAACAGCGTATTAGAATTTATTTATATTTCAATGAGCATAATATCAGACAGTTTAAAACGAATTAAACCATCACCAACTATTGCAGTTACTCAAAAAGCGAGAGAACTTAGAGCTGCTGGAAAAGATGTAATTGGACTCGGGGCTGGAGAGCCAGATTTTGATACACCAGACAATATTAAGAATGCTGCAATTAAAGCTATTAAAAGTGGAGACACCAAATACACAGCCGTAGATGGAACACCTGCTTTGAAAAAAGCAATCGTAGATAAGTTTAAAAGAGAAAATAAAATCAATTACACTACAGATCAAATCACAGTTGGAACTGGAGGAAAACAAGTTCTTTATAATGCTTTCATGGCAACTTTAAATAAAGGCGATGAAGTAATTATTCCTGCACCCTTCTGGGTTTCTTATCCTGATATGGTTTTATTAGCTGGTGGAAAACCAAAGATAGTTAAGTGTACTGAGGAAGAAGGATTCAAACTTACTGCAAATAAATTAAAAAAAGCTATCACCAAAAAAACTAAGTGGGTAATTTTAAATTCACCTTCAAATCCAACCGGAGCAGGTTATTCAAAAAAAGAAATTGAAGATTTAGCAAAAGTTTTAATTAGAAATAAAAAAGTACATATCTTAAGTGATGATATTTATGAGCATATTAAATATGATAATTTTAATTTTTATACGATTGCTCAAAATTCAAAGTTAAAAGATAGAACTTTAACTATGAATGGGGTTAGTAAATCTTATGCAATGACAGGTTGGAGAATAGGATATGCTGCAGGACCAAAAGATATAATTAAAGCAATTGGTAAAATTCAATCACAATCTACATCAAACCCTTCATCAATTAGTCAAGCTGCTGCTGTAGAAGCTTTAAATGGAAATCAAGGTTTCATAAAAAAAAGATCAAAAGCCTTTAAAGAAAGAAGAGATTTTGTTGTTAAAAGTTTAAACAGTATCAATGGTATAAATTGTTTAACTCCTAATGGAGCTTTTTATGTCTTTCCAAGTTGCAAGGGATTGTTAAGTAAAAAAACTAAATTGAAAACAGATACAGAGTTTGTTCAAAAACTTCTTGAGCAATGTAATGTTGCAGTTGTTCAAGGATCTGCATTTGGTTTAGATGGATACTTTAGAATTTCTTATGCTACTTCAATGCAAAATTTGAAGAAAGCAATGGATAGAATAAAATCCTTTTGCGAAAGCCTTTCTTAAAAAGTGAAAACAGCATTACTATTTGGTTCAACTGGATTAGTTGGAGGCCATGTTTTAAATCAACTTATTCAAAATAATAATTATTCTAAAATCAAAATATTTGTTCGTTCTTCCACAGAAATTAATGCATCAAAGATTGAAGTAATTAAAATTGATTTTAATAATTTAGACAAACATGCTGAAGATATAAAGGGACATGAATGTTTTTTTTGTATTGGTACAACAAAAAAAAATTCACCTAATAAAAGTGAATATCAAAAAATTGAGCTAGATATCCCCAAAAAAATTGCTCAAATAGCAAAGTCGAATTTAGTTAAATCATTCTTTTTTGTTTCTTCAGGATATGCAAATCCAAAAAGTGCTGGAGATTATTTAAAATTTAAAGGCTTAGTTGAAGAAGAAATTAAAAATTTAAATTTTGATAAAATAGGAATTATGAGACCATCTTTTTTATTGGGAAAAAGAAAAGAAGAAAGGGTAGGAGAAAAATTTGGAATAATAATATTTAAACTTATAACTCCAATATTAATTGGACCTTTTAGAAAAATGAGACCAATTGGATCAGAAAAAGTAGCAAAGGCTATGATAAAATTAGCAAATGGAAATTTTAATCAAAATGTCTTCGAGTCAAACGAAATTGAAGATTTAGTGGGATAAAAATTTTTCTGCCTCAAGTGCAGCCATACACCCCATACCAGCAGCAGTTACGGCTTGTCTAAAGGTTTTATCTTTGACATCCCCCGCAGCATAAACACCAGGAATATTTGTTTCAGTTGAGTCTGGTTTTGTAATTAGATAGCCTTCTTTATCCATTTCTAATTGGTCTTTGAAGAGTTGTGTTGCTGGATCATGACCAATAGCAATAAATAAGCCATCTAATTTGATTTCTTCTGTTTTTTCTGTTTTTAAGTTTTTAATTTTTATACCCTTAACATTTTTGGGCTCACTATCACCCAAAACATCTTCAACAACAGAGTCCCAAACAATTTCAATTTTTTTATTTTCCATCAATTTTTTTTGAAGCATCTTTTCAGCTCTTAAACTATCTCTTCTATGAATTAATTTTACTTTTGATGCAAATTTCGTAAGAAACATGGCTTCTTCCACTGCGGCATTACCACCTCCAACTACGGCAACTTTTTTATCTTTAAAAAAGAAACCATCACATGTAGCGCATGCTGAAACTCCAAATCCTCTAAATTCTTGCTCAGATTTTATATTTAACCATCTTGCCTGCGCACCAGTTGATATTATTATGCTGTCTGCAGTATATTTTTGTCCACTATCACCCACAGCTTCAAATGGTGTAGATTTTAAATTAACTGATCCTATATGATCTTCAATCATTTCAGTTCCAACTGCTTTTGCTTGATCTCTCATTTGATCCATTAACCATGGACCTTGAATTACATCTGCAAATCCTGGAAAATTTTCAACATCAGTTGTTGTTGTTAATTGTCCACCAGGTTCAGAACCATAAACTAAAATTGGATCTAACATCGCTCGAGCTGCATAAACAGCTGCTGTATATCCGGCAGGACCAGATCCAATTATTAACACTTTTGTGTGTTTAGTTGGATTTTGACTCATATGAAAGCTATATAGTGATAAATGTCTAAATTAAAAGGTTTATTATTAACTCAAGGAATGCATGGAATGATTAGTCAAGTCGAGGGTCTTGCAAAAGCACTAGATATTGATTTTACACACCATAAGGTTGAACTAAAAAATATTTGGAATTTTGTTCCACCCAACTTAACCCCAATTTCCCAAAATGTTTATAAAAAAGTTGAAGATAATGATTTTGATTTAATAATTTCTTGTGGAAGAAAAAGTGTAATTCCTTCTATTCATCTAAAAAATATTTCTAAAAAAAAGGTTTTTAACATTCATATCCAAGATCCAAAAATAGATTTTAAATATTTTGATTTTATTGTTGCACCTGAACATGATGGAATAAATGGCGAAAATGTTATTAATACCAAAGGAGCAATTCATTATCTTTCAGAGAAAGAAATTGAGGAAAATAAAGATTATTTAAAATCTTTCATTAAACAAGATGAAAGAAAAGTTTGGTGCTTAATCATGGGAGGACCAACAAAATATTATGATTATTCAACTAAGAATATAAAACATATTTTCTCAATGTTTTATAAATTAATGAAGAAACATAATTTTCAATTAGTAGTCATTCCATCAATGAGAACACCAATAAATACTATTCATTACGCCAAAGAGTTTTTTGGAGAAAATCATACTATAATTATGAATGTAGACAAAAAAGCATATTTATCCGCATTAGCTTTATCAGAAAATATTGTTGTTACATGTGACTCTAGCTCTATGATCTCAGAAGCTGCTTTGACAGGTAAACCAATCTATGTCGCTAATATTTTACCAAAAAAAAATGACAAAAGATTCCAAAGATTTAGGAATTTATTTAGAGAATTAAATATAACTAGAAACTTAGGAGAAGAAATAGAAAATTGGAACTATGAAAAACTAGATGAAACAAATAGAGTAGCAAATATTATTAAACAAAAAATAAATTTTTAATGTCATTTTTAAATTCAATTCAAACTCAATCAAAGAAACATGATTTTCCGTTTGATCATTGGGAATATCATAATGCACTTACAGACGGAGCAATTGAAGAAATTGTTAAAGCTGATATCCCTGATGTGAGTAAGCATAACCTTAGCTATGATGGAACTAGAGCAATAGACGGTGGTGCCGCTGAATTTAGAGAAGGTATAGCGTCTGGTGGTAAAGCAATTAAATTTAGATGTTTTGTAACCAAAGAAAATGAAAAACAATTTCCAAATCTAGTAAAATTTATTAATGAACTTCAATCTAAAGAAGTTCATCAAACTATTTCAAAAATGATTAGCAAAGATCTTTCTAACTCATATGTAAGGGTTGAAGTTATTTGCGATCGTGAAGGTTTTTGGTTAAAGCCTCACTGCGATATTAAAGAAAAATTAATGTCAGGCTTAATATTTGTTAATAATGCTAATGAATCTGAGGATTTGGGAACTGATTTTTATAATGAAAAATTAGAAAAAGTTAAAACTGTTCCTTATAAAAATAATTATGGCTATATGTTTACTAGTGGACCAAATACTTGGCACGGCATGGAAAAAAAGACTATAGTTAAAGAAAGACGATGCATTCAAGTAAACTACGTAACTTTTGAAACTGACTGGAAAGTAAATTTTTAAATATCTTGAAGTGCAGTAACTTCTAATTTCTTTGTTTTTAATGACCTAATTGCTTCTAAACAAGCTTGTGCAGTAGACATATTTGTACAATATGGAACTTTGTTTTTTAGTGTCGCTCTTCTAAGCGCAATTGCATCACTTAATCTATGCTCCGAGTTTCCTCCTCCAGTGTTGATAACAAGTGCAATTTTTTTAGAGTCTAATACATCCACAATATGAGGAGAACCACTGCTTACTTTGTTGATTAATTTACATTTCATTCCATGCTTTCTAATGTATTCTGCAGTACCTTTAGTTGCACATAGCTTAAAGTTTAATTTGATTAATTCTTTTGCTAAATCTATTCCCTCATCTTTGTGAGAGTCTTTTAATGATACAAAAGCTAGCCCTTGTTTAGGTAGAGAATTTGCAGCGCCAATTTGACTTTTTGCAAATGCCATTCCAAAGTTTTTATCAAATCCCATAACTTCACCTGTTGACTTCATCTCAGGCCCTAAAAGTAAATCACTATTTGGAAATTTATTAAAAGGAAATACAGCTTCTTTTACTGCATACATTCCTTTTGATTTATCTTTTAAATTAAATTTAGATATTTTTTCACCAGCCATTATACGTGATGCAATTTTAGCTAGCGGGAGACCTTTAGCTTTCGATACAAATGGTACTGTTCTACTTGCTCTTGGATTTACCTCAATTACATAAATTTCATCTTTTTTGATTGCAAATTGAACATTCATGAAACCTTTAACTTTTAAAGCTATAGCTAATTTTTTAGTTTGATTTTCTATCTCTTTAATTAAGTATGGTTTAATAGATACTGGAGGTAAACTGCATGCGGAATCCCCAGAGTGAATTCCTGCCTCTTCAATATGCTGCATAATTCCAGCAACATGAACTTGCTTTCCATCTGATATCGCATCAACATCTACTTCCATTGCATGGTCAATAAATTTATCAATAAGAATTGGATTTTCTTCAGCAGCTTTAAAAGCTTCCTCAACAAAATTTTTAAGTTGACTTTTTTCGTGAACAATTTCCATTGCTCTTCCACCCAATACATAAGACGGTCTAACCATTAAAGGTAGACCAATATTTTCTGCTATTCGAATTGCTTGCTTGAAAGTTTTGGCAATTCCACTTTCTGCTTGTTTAAGTTTTAGTTCATTTAATAAATCTCTGAATCTGTCTCTGTCTTCTGCTAAATCAATTGAAGTATATTGTGTTCCTAAAATTGGTAATTTGTTTTCATGTAAAAATTTTGCAAGTTTTATAGGAGTTTGACCACCGAACTGAGCAATTACACCAACTAAGTTTCCTTTTTCTTGTTCTTTTTTAATTATATTAAAAACATATTCTTCTTTTAATGGTTCAAAATATAATCGATCACTAGTGTCATAATCTGTTGATACAGTTTCAGGGTTACAGTTGACCATAATTGTTTCAAAACCCTCATCTTTCAATGAAAAACTAGCCTGACAGCAGCAATAATCAAACTCAATTCCTTGACCTATTCTGTTTGGTCCACCACCAAGTATAATTATTTTTTTTCTTTGAGTTGGATCTGCTTCACATTCAGAGTTAATTGAAAAATTCCTTTGATATGTAGAATACATGTAAGGAGTGAATGATTTGAATTCAGCAGCACAAGTATCTACTTTTTTAAACACAGGTAATATTTTTAGAGCCATTCTTTTTCGTCTAACATTATCTTCAGATAAGTTTGTTAATTCAGATAGTTTTTTATCTGAAAATCCAATTGATTTTATTCGATTAAACTCATTAAAATTTTTAGGTAATCCTTTGTTTTTTATCTTATTTTCATTGTCTACAATTTCTTTAATTTGTTCTAAAAACCAAGGATCAATTTTAGATAATCTATAAATTTTTTTTAAACTGATTTTTTTCCTCATTGCTTCTGCAACTAGTAGAATTTTATTTGGGATATTCTCTTTTAATTTTTTTTCAATTTGTTTTTTATTCAAATCAAAAATTCTATCTAAACCTGAAAACCCCGTTTCAAGGGAAACAAGAGCTTTTTGTAACGACTCTTTAAAATTTCTACCAATTGCCATTGCTTCACCAACTGATTTCATAGAAGTTCCCAATGTAGCTGGAGAAGTTGAAAATTTTTCAAAAGTGAATCTTGGAATTTTTGTTACCACATAATCTATACTTGGCTCAAATGATGCTGGTGTTACTTTTGTAATTTCATTTTTTAATTCATCCAAAGTGTAGCCAACGGCAAGTTTAGCAGCAACTTTAGCGATTGGAAAACCAGTTGCTTTTGATGCAAGTGCAGATGAACGAGATACTCTAGGATTCATTTCAATTACAACCATTCTTCCATTTTTAGGATTAATTGCGAACTGAACATTTGATCCACCTGTTTCAACTCCAATTTTTCTAAGACATGCAATCGATGCGTTTCTCATTACTTGATATTCTTTATCAGTAAGAGTTAAAGCTGGAGCAACCGTAACTGAATCACCTGTGTGAATTCCCATTGGATCGATATTTTCTATGGAGCAGATAATGATGCAGTTGTCTTTTTTATCTCTTACAACCTCCATCTCAAATTCTTTCCAACCTTCTAGGCACTCTTCAACTAAGACTTGGCTTACAGGGGACTCATGCAATCCATTTTTAATTATTTTCAAATAATCTTTTTTATTTTTTGCAATACCACCTCCAAGTCCTCCCAAAGTAAATGCAGGTCTAATTATTGCAGGTAATCCAATTTTATTTAAAACTTTAGATGCTTGGTTTATATTATTTACAATTTCAGATTTAGGTAAATCTAATCCAATATCGATCATATTTTTTCTAAATTTCTTCCTATCTTCAGCGTTAGAAATGGCTTTGGAATTCGCACCAATAAGTTCAATTTTATATTTTTTTAGTATTCCTTTTTTTTCTGCTTCCATTGCAAGGTTAAGCGCAGTTTGACCACCCATTGTTGGAAGGATTGCATCAGGTTTTTCTTTTTTAAGTATTTTTTGTAAAACTTCTAAAGTAATGGGTTCAATATATGTTTTATCTGCAACATCAGGGTCAGTCATTATAGTTGCAGGATTTGAATTTATTAAAACTACCTTATAACCTTCATCTTTTAATGCTTTGCACGCTTGAGTTCCTGAATAATCAAACTCACATGCTTGACCAATAATAATTGGACCAGCACCTACTACTAATATTTTTTTAAGATCTTTTCTTTTTGGCATTTTTTTTCATATTGTTAATAAATTCTTTAAATAAATAGACACTATCTTGTGGTCCTGGGTTAGACTCGGGGTGATATTGAACTGAAAATACAGGTTTATTTTTTAACTTAATACCCTCAACACTATTATCAAATAATGATTTATGAGTGACTTCTATATTTTTTGGCAAAGTATCTTTAACTACTTCAAAGCCATGGTTTTGACTAGTGATCTCTACTTTGTCATAAATTAAATTTTTTACAGGGTGATTTGCACCTCTATGACCCAACTTCATTTTTTTTGTTTTTCCACCAAGTGCTAACGCAAGAATCTGGTGACCTAAACAAATGCCAAATATTGGAATGTTTTTTTTAATAAGGTTTTTAATTATCTTTATCGCATACTTTCCTGTGGCAGCTGGATCTCCAGGGCCATTTGATAAAAATATTCCATTTGGTTTAAGACTCAAAATTTTTTCAGCAGATGTTTTGCAATGTACTACCGTCACTTTACAATTGAAATCTGAAAAATATCTTAAAATATTTTTTTTAATTCCGTAATCTATTGCAACAACATGAAAGTGATTTTTTTTACTTTTTACAAATCCAACTTTCTTTTTCCAAGTTTTAAAACCTTTCCAAATATAATTTTTTGATGTTGATACCTCTTTAGCTAGATCAAGATTCTTTAACCCACTCCATTTTAAAGTGGTGTTTGTTAATTTACTTAAGTTAAATTTTTGTTTTTTTGAGAAAGCAATTGTTCCTTTTGGTGCTCCTTTATCTCGAATAAAATTAGTTAAACTTCTAGTATCAAGACCAATGAGTCCAACAATTTTGTTTTTCTTAAGCCAAGAATCAAGATGTAATAAAGCTCTATAGTTTGAAGGATCAGTTATTTCTGAATTAAAAATAACTCCTTTAGTCCATATCTTATCAGACTCTATATCTTCTTTATTAGTTCCAACGTTTCCAATATGTGGGAAGGTAAAATTGATAATTTGACCCGCATAAGAAGGATCTGAGATTATTTCTTGGTAACCTGTCAAAGAAGTATTGAAACACACTTCTCCAGTAGCTTCTCCTTCATAGCCAATACCAATTCCTTTAAATATCTTCTTATTTTCAAGAACTAAAACGCCAGTATTAATTTGATGAATATTTTTTGAGTTAATTTTTTTTGAATTTTTGATCAATTACAACTCATGAGTTAAAGGTTAATACAATAATTGCTTTATTATCGCAACAGAGATGTATTATAAAATTGTAAAAAAACAATTTTTCTTTTGAAGAATTTTTTCTTTAAAGTAGATTAAAAAAAATTATGTCATTAAAGAACACTATCGAAAACGAATACAAAAATGCTCTAAAATCAAAAGATAAAAACAAAATATCAACCTACAGGTTAATTTTATCTTCTATTAAAGATTTAGACATCGTAAATCGCTCTGGGCCTAACAAAAAAGATACAGATGATGATGATATTAAAAAGCTTATTAAAAAAATGGTTAAACAAAGAGCCGAATCTATTGAGATTTATAAAAAAAATAACAGAACAGATTTATTAGAAGTTGAGCAGAATGAGTATGACATTTTAACAACTTTTCTGCCTAAACAAATGAGCGAAGAAGACACCAAAAAACTATGTGCTGAATTAATTTCTAAATTAGGTGCTAGTTCCATTAAAGAAATGGGTAAAATAATGGGTGAGTTAAAGAAATCTCATTCTGATGAAATTGATTTTTCTAAAGCTGGATCAATAATTAAGGAATTATTAAATAGTTAATGAAATACCCCAAAGAGTATTTAGATGAAATTAAGACACGGTTGAAAGTATCAACGGTTGTTTCAAAAACTGTCTCATTAAAAAAAAGAGGTAAGGAATTTGTAGGCTTATCGCCATTTAAAAACGAAAAAACACCTTCATTTACAGTTAATGATGAAAAAGAATTTTATCATTGTTTTGCTACCTCAGAACATGGAAATATTTTTGATTTTGTAATGAAAACTCAAAATTTAAAGTTCGGAGAAGCTGTTAAACATTTAGCACAACTAGCAGGCATGCAACCATATATGTTTTCAAAAAAAGATGAAGAAAGAGAAAAAAAATGGAATGAATATAAATCAATTTATAATGAATACGTTGATTTTTACCATAATGAGTTGATCAAAAACGAACAATATTCAAATGCTAGAGAATATTTGAAAAATCGATCTTTAAGTAAAGATGAAGTGAAAAGATTTAAAATAGGATATGTAGAAAAAAATCCAAATTTATTTGAACAATTAAAAAATAAATTTAATGAACAATCTTTAATTGAAACTGGTTTGTTTTATTTAGATGAAAAAAAGAAAATTTATTTAGAAAGATTTAGAGGAAGATTAATTTTTCCAATTAATAACATAACCGGACAACCAATTGCCTTAGGCGGAAGAATAATAGAAAACTTAGATTATCTTGCAAAATATATTAATTCACCAGAAACTTTATTTTTTAAAAAAGGATCT
>QCGU01000015.1 GCA_003278165.1 Pelagibacteraceae bacterium AG-390-A02 | reverse complement strand
AAAATGAGTTTTTGAGACTTCAAAATATGTTAAAAAAAACAATTGTATTTATTACTCACGATTTTGATGAGGCTATTAGATTAGCAGATAGGATAGCAATAATGTATGAGGGATTAATTGTTCAAGTAGGTACTCCTGAGGAATTGATTACAAAACCAGCAACAGATTATGTTGCAGAATTTACAAAAGACATACCAAGGTCAAAATTATTAAATGCAGAAAGCATCATGAATGAAAAAGATAAAATACCTCATGAAAACACTATTAATTATAGTGATAAAATTGAAAAAATTGCATCAAAAGTTTTAAAGTCAGAGAGTATTTTTTCCGTAGTTGATGCTAATAAAGAGGTTGTAGGTTCAGTAAGTAAAAAAGAATTAATTAAAGCCTTATTTACTGAAGACAGAAATGAATAAAATTAAAACTATTCTTAGAGGAAATTTTTTTTTTATATTTGGGCCCTTCATTTTGTTATGGCTTTTACGTTATATAGTTCCGAATTATACTATCTCATCTAAAACACCGCATTGGGCTTACATTCCTCCAAAAAGTTGCTTAGGTGGTTGTGGATCAATAGATGGTTTAATACCTTTTGTTGATTGGACAAACGCATTAATTCAATTTCTAAGAAAATACGAAATATTTGGCTTATTTACTTTTAGAGATTTTACGAGAGGAATCGCAAATTATGTTGATAAATTTTTAGATTTTACAGAAGCAATCTTACACAAAGGTTTTCCAAGTTACGATATAGGACCTTTGCCTTGGATATTTATTTTAACTCTTGCAATTATACTTGGATTTTATTTAAGAGGCTGGAGATTAGCATTATTGGGTGGCATATGTTTCTCATATTTAATATTATTTAGCAAAAGAGGTATATGGGAACTGTCTATGAAATCTTTGGCAGCTATCTCTGTCTCAGCACCTCTAGCAGCATTAATTGGACTGTGTTTAGGTATACTTGCAGTAAAAAGAAAAAGGTTTGCAAATTTTTTATGGCCAATGCTTAACATTTTACAATCTTTACCTCATTTTTCATATTTAATATTGGTAGTAATATTTGTTGGAATAGGAACAAAAGCTGGAGTAATAGCGACTGTTATATTTGCATTTCCTCCCATGGCTAGGCTAACGATATTAGGCTTACAAAATATATCTCAAGAAATAAAAGAGGCAGGAATTATGGCTGGCTGCACAAAATGGCAAATGTTATTTAAAGTTGAAATTCCAGCAGCCAGGTCTCAAATAATGTTAGGAGTAAATCAGGTTATCATGCAATGTCTTGCCATGATTGTTATAGCAGCATTTATTGGTCAACCAGGTCTTGGTCATGATTTATTAATTCGTTTACAAGGTTTAAGATTAGGTGAAGCTTTTGAAATAGGTGTTGCTGTAGTTTTGATTGCAATTACATTAGATAGATATAGTCAAGCTTTAGCATTAAAAGAACCTGAAAGAAGAGAGGGTAATTTTTTAAAACGACATCCATATTTATGTACAAGCATTTTTTCAATAATAGTTTGCACAGTTTTAGTTTTCATTTTTCCATTCTTCAATGAATATCCAAAAGAATATACTATTTCAGCATCCGTTTATTTAGATAATGGTATCAAATCATTTACAAGGTCATTGTTTGTACCATTAGGAATTTTTAGAGACTGGATGTTGATATATTTTTTGATGCCTCTTAAATCTATATTTCAGTCTATGCCATGGACAGGTGTCATGTTATTTATAGGAGCAATTGGATGGAAGCTTGGCAGATTAAGATTGGCTTTGACTGTTATGTTATTTGTATTTTTTATTGCCTCATCTGGCTATTGGGTAAGGGCAATGATAACAGTTTATATGGTTTTTGCATCTTTAGTGATTTGTGCTCTAATTGGCATTCCATTAGGAATATGGGCATCAAAGAAAGAAAGTAGGACAAAAATTGTTTTAAATATTTGCGATATTTTTCAAACATTCCCATCATTTATTTACCTTCTTCCGGCAATTATGCTATTTCAAATCAGTGATGTTTCGGCAATATTTGCAATAGTAATCTATTCTTCAATACCAATGATTAGGTACACTGTTTTTGGTTTAAGAAATGTACCCCAGCAAATTATAGAAGCATCTATTACTTCTGGGTGCACAGATAGACAATTATTATGGAAAGTAAAAATGCCACTAGCTTTTCCTGAAATAATACTTGGAGCTAATCAAACATTAATGTTTGCATTATTTATGGTTATGATCGCAGGATTTATTGGAACAGTTGACTTATCTCAAGAAATATTCAGGGCTCTATCATTTAGCGACGGAGGCAAAGGTTTGATAATTGGTTTATGTGTGGCGTTTATTGGACTAACTGCTGATAGATTACTTGTTGAGTGGTCAAATCAAATGAAATTAAAATTAGGATTTAAGCTTTAATTAGATTTGTAATATAATTAATTCAGTAATTAAAATAAACAAATTTCATGAAAAAGTTTATAGTCTCAATTGACCAAGGAACAACATCATCAAGAGTAGTTTTATTTGATACAAAAGGAAATATTGTTTTTGTTTCACAATATGAATTTAAACAATATTTTCCAAAAAATGGATGGGTGGAACATAATCCAAATGAGATTTGGTCAACTACACTTAAAGCTTTAAAACAAGTAACAAATAAAGCAAAAAAATTAAAAGGTCACATACTTACAATTGGAATTACAAATCAAAGGGAAACTACAATTTTATGGAATAAAAAAACAGGAAAGCCAATTTATAATGCAATTGTATGGCAAGATAGAAGAACCCAAGATTACTGCAAATTACTTAAGAAAAAAAATTATGAAAACCTATTTAGAAATAAAACTGGATTATTTATAGATCCATATTTTTCAGCAACTAAAATTAAATGGATTTTAGATAATGTTAAAATTTCAAAAAAACTACTTGGTTCAAATGATTTATTGTTTGGGACTGTAGATACATTTTTAATTTGGAAATTAACAAAAGGTAAGCAGCATTTAACTGAAGCATCTAATGCTAGCCGGACAATGCTGTATAATATTAATAATAATAAATGGGACAAAGAAATTTTAAAAAAACTAAATATTCCACAAAAAATTTTACCAGAAGTTAAAAACTCAGCAGATAATTTTGGAAAAACAGATAAAAAAATTACAGGAGTTGAAATTTCAATTTCTGCAGTTCTTGGTGATCAGCAGGCTGCAGCATTTGGGCAAACTTGCTTTGAAAAAGGATCAATAAAAAGTACATATGGTACTGGTGCATTTGTTATTATGAACACCGGTCCAAAGAAAATTAATTCAAAAAATAAATTACTGACTACTATTTGTTATCAATTAAATAATAAAAACACATACGCATTAGAGGGTTCAATCTTTATAGCAGGTGCAGGAGTGCAATGGCTAAGAGATAAAGTAAAATTGATCAAAAAAGCACCCGAAACTGAAAAGATTTCAAAATCTTCTAAAGTAAATGATGGTGTTTTTGTTGTACCGGCTTTTAGTGGAATGGGAGCTCCTTATTGGAGACCAGATGCTAGAGGAGTAATTGCAGGACTAACAAGAGACAGTGATTGGAAAAGTATTGTGAGAGCGACAGTAGAATCTGTTGCTTATCAAAGTTTTGATTTATTTGATTCAATGAACAAGGACGGTTTGAAACCAAGAATAGTTAAGGTAGATGGTGGAATGGTTGCAAATAATTGGTTCACACAATTTTTAGCTGATGTTATTAATTTAAAAGTAGTTAGACCAAAAATATTAGAGACAACTGCTTTGGGTGTGGCTTTGTTGGCTGGACATCAAATAGGAGAATACAAATCTTTAAATCAAATTAAAAAAATGTGGAAAAAAGATCACGTTTTCTCGCCAAATATTAAAAAAACATTAAGAAATGAACTTTTAAAGGGTTGGAAGCTAGCAATTAAAAAAACTTTAGCCTAAGTAGTCTTATGAAAAAAGTTTTAATAATTGGAGCAGGCGCAATGGGTTCTGCTTTTACTTTTCCTCTTGCTGATAATAATCATAAAGTAACTTTAACTGAGCCTTATAATAAAAAACTTTTAAATACATTAATTACAAAAAACAAATTTCATCCAGCATTAAAACTCAAATTATCAGAAAAAGTTTCTATCAAAAAATTTTCATCAGAATTACTTAATGAAAAATGGGACTTAGTTGTTGTTGCTGTAAGCTCTATTGGAATTGAAATAGTCAGACGGTATTTGAAAAATATAAAGAAAAAAATCTCTATATTAGTTTTAACCAAAGGTCTTAAGTTTGATCAAAAAATTAATAAAATTATTACGATGTCAGAACAATTAAGCAAAGGAAATCAAAATTTAAATATTTCGGTATTAAAAGGACCTTGTTTGGCAAAAGAGTTAGCAAAAAAAATTAAAAGTTACACTTTGATAGCCAATAAGAATATCAATATTGCGA
Source organism: Pelagibacteraceae bacterium AG-390-A02 (assembly GCA_003278165.1). GTDB lineage: Bacteria > Pseudomonadota > Alphaproteobacteria > Pelagibacterales > Pelagibacteraceae > Pelagibacter. Next base: position 19,178 of record QCGU01000015.1, on the reverse strand, counting down.
AAAATATAGGTAAATTAATTTCAACTAAATATTATAAAACAGAATATTCAAGTGATCTAAAAGGTGTTGAATTTTCATCTGCAATTAAAAATATATATTCAATGATTATTGGATCAGGTGAAGGTGAAAATACTGCTTCAGCTTTATTTAGAAAATCATTAGATGAAATGGAATATTTAATAAAATATTTTAGAGGTAAAAAAAAAACAGTTCATGGGTTAGCTGGAGTAGGTGACTTATATGTTAGTGCAGTTGGAGGAAGAAATAGTAAAATGGGTGAATACTTAGGAAAAGGCTATACTTTTAAAATTGCAAAAAATAAGTTTATGAAAAATGATACAGTTGAGGGCGCAGATCTAGCTAAAGAGATTGCACCCTACATATTGAAAAAAATTAAAAAAAATAAAATACCACTTATGCATGCACTATTAAGTGCAATCATCAAAGACAAAAAGTTGAATGTTAAGTATTAATTATTTATTTAGAATAAAGATTTTTCTAGTTGTAATTTTTAAAATTCAAAATAGATTTCTATAATATAAGATAAAAAGTTATTTAAAATGGCAGAGATAAATATTTCAAACATAAATAAATCTTTTGGATCTACACATGTAATCAAAGATGTGTCTCTAGATATTAAAAGTGAGTCGTTCACTGTATTAGTTGGGCCAAGTGGATGCGGTAAATCAACAATGCTAAGAATGATTGCTGGCTTAGAGGAGATCAACTCAGGAACCATTTCAATTGATGGACAAGTTGTTAACGATCTTCCTCCTAAAGAAAGAAATATAGCAATGGTCTTTCAATCATATGCTTTGTATCCTCACATGACAGTGTTTGACAACATGGCTTTTGGTTTGAAGATTGAAAAAAAATCTAAAGATGAAATCACTGAACGAGTTATGGAGGCAGCTAAAATTCTTCAAATTGAGGAATATTTAGAGAGAAAACCAAAACAATTATCAGGAGGACAAAGACAAAGAGTTGCAATTGGTAGAGCAATTACAAGAAAACCAAAAGTATTTTTATTTGACGAACCTTTATCTAATTTAGATGCAGCTTTAAGAGTTCAGATGAGAGTAGAGCTTGCTAAATTACATGATCAATTAAATGCGACGATGATTTATGTTACTCATGATCAAACTGAAGCAATGACACTTGCAGATGATATAGTTGTGTTAGATCAAGGTATTGTTTCTCAAAAAGGATCACCATTAAAACTATATAATGAGCCAGAAAATTTATTTGTAGGTGGATTTATTGGCTCACCAAAGATGAACTTTGTTAATACTAAAGTAATAAGCTCAAATAGCTCTAGCACTGAAGTTGAAATTTCAGGGCAAGGAAAAATTATTGTTCCTAAAACTTCAGATAAAGTTTCACCAGGCGATAGTGTAAAGATTGGTATCAGACCAGAACATATCTTAATCAATACTGCTGAAAAATGCTGGGAAAGCAAAGTATTCGTAATTGAAAAATTAGGCTCTTCAACTTTTTTATATCTAGAAAAAGAGGGAGAACCTCTAGTAGTTCAAACTGACGGAGCAAGCAGAGTTAACGTTGGAGACAATCTCAGCTTAAGCTTCGATCTAAACAAATGTCATTTATTTGATAGTAATAATTTAGCCTTTAAATAAAGGTCTTTTTCATTTCTTATTGTAACTTAGTCAACTGAGATATGACACTATTGCATAAGAAATTGCTTTTTTAAAAGGATAAAGTTTTAATAAAAAAAAACATAAGGAGATAACAATGTTTAAAAAAACATTAATATTATTATCTGCTTTAGCATTTTTTATTAATAATGTTGCTTTTGCAGATATCAAGTTTTGGACAACCGAAACTCAACCAGCTAGGATGGCTAAGCAAGAAGATATGGCTAAAGCTTTCGAAGCTAAGACTGGTATTGCAGTTGAAGTTATTCCAATAGATGAAAAAGAATTAGGTAAGAGAGCAACAGCTGCAGCTGCTGCTGGTGATTTACCTGATGTAATATATCACACACTTCAGTACGTTTTACCATGGGCTGAAGCTGGCATTTTAGATGTTGATGCTAATAATGACGTTGTTAAAGAACTAGGTAAGAATACATTTGCGCCTGGTGCTTTAAACATGGCTAAAAAAGGAACTAAGATAGCTGCTGTTCCTGTAGATGGTTGGACACAGATGGTCGTTTATAGAAAAGATCTATTTAAAAAAGCTGGCTTAGAACCACCAACAAGTTATGAAAATATTGTTAAAGCAGTTGAAGCATTATCATCTGATGAGATGTTTGGCTTTGTCGCTGCAACTAAAACAGATGAAAACTTTATGAGTCAAGTTTTAGAACATGTTTTATTAGCTAACGGAGTGAATGTTGTAAAAAAAGGTGGAGTAAAAAATCAAGGCTGGAAATTAAAAAGAGCTTTAGAGTTTTATAAAACAATCGCTAAAGCGAGTCCTCCAGGAGAATTATACTGGAAACAGTCAAGAGAACTTTACTTTGCTGGAAAAACTCCTATGATCATTTGGTCTCCATTTATTATGGATGAACTTGCTGGTTTAAGAGATTCAGCTCCACCAACAATTAATGACGATCCAACATCTCCTGAGTTAGCATCAAGAACTGGTTTTATAACTAACTTTAGTGGACCAGGTAATAAAAAAGGTGCTGCTTGGGCAGATGTAAGATATTTTGGAATAACAGCAGACGCTGATACAGATGAAGCAAAACAATTTGTAATGTATTCAATGGATGAAGGTTACACGAAAACATTATCAATTGCGCCAGAAGGTAAGTTTCCAGTAAGAAGAGGAAACTCAACTGACCCTGAAGCTTTCACAAAAGCTTGGAGTAAATTGCCAGTTGGTGTTGATAGAAAAGCTGCTTTAACAGATTTGTATTCAGAAGATGTTATAAACAATATTGTTGCTGGTTTAGATACTGCAAGCAGATGGGGGGTTAAAGAAGGTGAGCTTTCGAGGGCTTCTAAAATAATCAACTCTCAATTTTTAAACCGTATTACAAGATTGTATATTGATGATCAAATTGATGTTGATGAGGCAGTAGATATGATCAACAAATCATTAAAAAAGTTTAAATAATTTTTTAATTTTTTGAAAAAAGCGGATAATATTAATTATCCGCTTTTTTTATGAGTAACTCACTTTCAAAAATAGAAAAAAGAACTGCCTATGCTTTAACTTTGCCAGCGGTTCTGATTGTATTTGCGATAGTATTATTCCCAATATTTTCAAACGTATGGATTAGTTTTAAAGAAGTTCAATTAAAAGATATAAGAATTCCAGAGCCAAGAGCAAAAAAAATAGTTAAATCTGTTAAAAATGAAGATTCAAAAATTAAAATTATTTATAAATTAAGAAATAGCTCTTTAATTCAAGATATTAGAGATGTTAAATTTCAGGATAAATTTCCAAACAATGTTCAGCCAATAGATTTAGATGAGAGATGTAAGTTTATTTCAAATAAAGTTCGGTGTGATTTTGGTGATTGGTCTAAAAAATATAGAGAGCAATTTGTAATCTTTTTTGAAACAAAAAATGGTGAAAAAATTGAAAAAAAACTGTTTAAGTTAAACAAACCAAATTTAAAAGGAAAAGCAGACAACATTCTTTTAACAAGTGATTTTACTTTATCAAATTTTAAAAAAGTATTTACGAACTACGAATTTAAAGATTTATTATTAACAACGTTTTATTATACTTTTTTTGGAACAGTTGGTGCAATTGTTTTTGGAATTTTATCAGCCCAAATGGTAAATCAAAACTTTAGAGGTCGAAGTTTTATCAGGAGCACGTTATTGTTTCCTTACGTAGCTCCTGTTGTTGCCTTGGCTTTTACTTGGGAACTCTTATTAGATCCCAATAGTGGTACTTTAAATAATCTGCTACTCAATTATAATATCATTGATAAGCCTATAAATTTGTTGGGACAAAAGTATGTATCAATTTTTGTTTTTGGTTTTGAATTTAAATTAAGATTAGCTTTAACAACCGTTATTATCTTTGAAATCTGGAGATATTTTCCGTTAGCATTTCTTTTTATATTAGCAAGACTTCAAGCAGTTCCTAAAGAACTATATGAGGCAGCAGATATTGATGGAGCTGGGCCTTATACTAAATTTATAAATATAACACTGCCACAGATAACAGCAGTGATTTCTATTTTATTTATGATTAGATTTATTTGGAATTTTAATAAGTTTGAGGATATTTTTCTTTTAACTGGTGGTGCCTCAGGAACTAGAACGCTTCCAATAAATGTTTATGAACAGGGTTTTTCAATAGGAGATATTGGAATGGGATCAGCTGTTTCGATGGTGATTGTACTATTACTTTTATTTTTCATGTTAATTTATTTTAAACTTATAGGAAAAAGGGCAAATGAGAGTTAAATCAATTATCACTTTCAGTATAATTTCTTCGTTTTTCTTATTTTCTCTAATTTCTATTTGGAAAATACTATCTACGTTACAAGGAATTGAACTTAAAACTTTAAATTTCAATTTTTATTTTTTAAGTGGAATTATAATTTCTTTTGTTTCAATTTTCTTGAGTGAAAAATTAAACAAACTATCTGTAGTGATTATATTATCATCAGTGTTTGTATTGATTGATTTTTTTATTAATAGTTCTTTACCTATTTGGCATTACACAGGAACTTTTCTGATCCTATTATTTTTTGTTAATAAACTAGCTAAATATAATAAAAAACACTTTAGCTATAATTTTTCTGCACAAATTATATTTTTTGATTTTTTAACTTTGTTTGGAATAATCTTTTTTTCTTTTGTAATTTTATTCCCATTTTACTTGATGTTAGTCACAAGTTTCAAAACACAGGCTCTTTTATTAATTAATCCTTTAGATTTCAGTATCGATTTTACACAAAATATAAAATCTTTATTCAAATCCTATATCATAGTTTTTACAGAATATAATTTTGGCAAATACATGCTGAATAGTTCAATTGTATCGATAGGCACAGTTATAATTACTTTATTACTTGGGATTCCAGCAGCTTATGCAGTTGCAAGATTAAATTTTTTTGGAAAACATTTTTTGTCTACCTCAATTTTAATTATTTATATGTTTCCTGCGATAGTGCTCGTGATTCCTCTATACACCGTTTTTAGTCAATTAGGTCTAAGAAATTCTGTATTTGGATTATTGATTATTTATACAGCTACAACTCTGCCAGTAGCAATTTATATGCTACAAGGATATTTTAAAAGTATTCCAAAAGAGCTTGAAGAAGCAGGTATAATGGATGGGCAAAATTGGTTTGGAATAATCGTTAAAATCATTTTACCTTTAAGTTTACCTGCAATTGCATCTGTAGCATTGTATGTATTTATGATTGCTTGGAATGAGTTTTTATTTTCACTGATGTTCTTAGACAGTCCTAGCTCATTCACGCTATCAAGAGCGATACAGTTTTTAAATGTCGGAGCTGAAACTCCAAGACAATATTTGATGGCAGGTTCAGTTGTTGTAACTTTACCAATTTTATTTATTTTTGTTTATTTTGAAAAATATTTAGTTAGCGGGTTAACATCAGGGAGCGTAAAAGGATAATGAATAGGTATATTAAAAATGCCCAAAAAATTTTAATTGGAAATAGAAAAAGGGGATATACTCTACCTACAAATAACAAACTATATCCTGCGCAATGGAATTGGGATTCAGCATTTATTGCATTAGGGTATTCCTACTTTAATTTAAATTTTGCATTTAAAGAAATTAAGACACTTTTAGATGGTCAATGGAAGGATGGAATGATTCCACATATATTGTTTCATAATACAAATACAAATTATTATCCTAATCATACTGCTTGGAATTGTGGAAATAAAATTCGTTCATCTGGCATTACCCAACCCCCAGTACTTGCAAGTATATTAAAAGAAATAATAGATAAAAACAAAATTACCAAAATACAAAAAAAAGAAATTAAAAAATTTGTAATTAAAATTAAGAAATCTCATGAGTGGTTTATTAAAAATAGAGATCCCAAAAAAACCGGTTTAGTTTCAATACTCCATCCTTGGGAAAGCGGGTACGACAACTCCTCCTTATGGGACGAACCTATGAATAAAGTGAAAATTGAAAAAAATATTCAATATAAAAGAGCTGATAATAAAGTTATTAATCCCGAACATAGGCCTCTGAATATTGATTATGATAGATATGTAACAATCAAAAATGATTTAAGAAAAAAGAAATATGATCCAAAAAAAATATTCAAAACCTCATTGTTTAATGTAGTTGATATTGGATTTAATTCTATATTTCTTAAATCAAATAAAGATTTAATCATACTGTTAAAAAAATTTAATTTAGATAGTTCAATAATTATTAATTATGTAAAAATAACTGAGAAAAATATTTTAAAATATTTTGATAAAAAAAAACAAACTTTTTTTTGTTTTGATCTAAGAAATAAAAAAAAAATATTCATTCCATCAGTTACAAATTATTTGATTTTATATGCTGATATTAAAAATAGTAAAATTAACGATATCTTAATTAAAAACTTAAAAAAACATAATTTAAAAGAAAAATATTTTTTTTCTTCAATAAAACCTAATCATAAAAGTTTTGAGGAAAAACGTTATTGGAGGGGCCCAGTTTGGATTAACTGTAATTGGTTTATACACAAGGGCCTAATGAATAAAGACGAAAAATACTCAAACAAAATTAAAGAACGTACTATTAGACTGGTCGAAAAAAAAGGATTTCATGAATATTATAGTTGCAAGAATGGTAAACCTATGGGTGCAAATAATTTTTCTTGGTCAGCAGCTTTATATTTAGATTTAATAAATAATTAATTTTTAAGTGATAAATTAATCAAATAAATATATTCTTGTTACAATAATAATATGAATTGGAATTATCCTACTAATATTTGGTTTGGAGCAGGTAAAATAGAAGACCTTGCTGAAGCTTGTTTTGACTTAAAAATTAAAAGTCCTCTTTTTGTGACTGATAAAGATCTTTTAAACCTTCCAATGACATCAAAAGTAATTAAAAAATTAAAGAATGAGTATGAAAATCTACAAGTATTTTCAAATTTTTCAGGAAACCCAACTGGAAAAAATGTAACGGAAGGTGTGTCTTTATATATAGAAAAAAATTGTGATGGTGTAATTGCTTTTGGAGGAGGTAGTGCATTAGATGTTGGAAAGGGAATAGCGTTTATGTGTGGTCAAAAAAGACCTATATGGGATTTCGAGGATATAGGAGATTATTGGACAAGAGCTGATGGAAATAAAATTTCTCCAATTATAGCAATTCCAACTACTGCAGGAACAGGTTCAGAAACAGGAAGAGCTTCAGCCATTATTAATGAGGAAACAGGAATAAAAAAAATAATTTTTCATCCAAAAATTTTACCTTCTATAGTAATTTTAGATCCAAATTTAACTATTGAACTTCCACCGAGAATAACGGCCGCAACAGGTATGGATGCACTTGCTCACAATCTTGAGGCTTTTTGTGCTCCAGGATTTCATCCAATGGCAGACGGTATTGCTTTAGAGGGAATAAGATTGATTAAGAATTCATTAATTGAAGTTTATAAAAATGGGAAGAATACAGAAGCTAGATCTGAAATGTTAGCCTCATCTAGCATGGGTTCTACTGCATTTCAAAAAGGTCTTGGAGCAATTCACTCGCTAAGCCATCCAATAAATGCTCAATTCGATATACATCATGGTTTAACAAACGCAATATTTATGCCTTATGTTTTAACTTTCAACAAATCTGTTATTGAAAACAAGATTGTGTCAATTTGTAATTATCTTAATCTAAATAATACATTTGAAAGTTTTTTAGAATGGATATTAAATTTGCGTAAAGAATTAAATATTCCTCATAAACTGTCAGATGTTATGGACTGTAGTGAAATTGACTTAGAAAAACTTTCTTTAATGGCATTTGAAGATCCATCCACAGGAAGTAATCCAAAAAAAATAACTCAAAAAGATTTAAATGAGATGTATAAAAAAAGTATTTCAGGAGAATTATTTTAATGAAGAAAATTTTGGTTGTAGAGGGTAACTTAAAAGAGGAAAATCAAAGTTTCTCAGAGGCTGGTATTCAAACTCATACAGAAAGTTTAAAACATAGCCTTTCCTTTTTTACTGACCAATTAAATATAGATGTAGTTAATCCATCTTCGGATGAAAATATAAGCGAGAATATAGATACCCTAGAAAGTTATGATGGTCTTATCTGGGGTGGAAGTAGTTTAAATATTTATAACAATACCCCTGAAATAAAAAGACAAATTGAATTTATGAAAGAATGTCAAAAAAAAATTAAAAAAGTTTTAGCGATATGTTGGGGAATGCAAGTTGCAGTAACTGCTGCAGGAGGAGAAGTAAAAAAGGGTCAGAAGGGATCACACAGAGGTATTGCAAGAGATATTGAAATTAATGAAAATGGTTTAAATCATTTATTGTATAAAAATAAAAATAAAAAGTTTAATACTCCAGCATTTAATTTCGATGAAGTTGTAACTTTACCAGAAAATTCGGTACTACTAGCATCGAACCCAATTAATAATGTTCAAGGTTTAAATTTTAAAATTGGAAATTGTGACGTTTGGGGTCTCCAGTATCATCCAGAAATAACGTATAATAAGATGATTAACTTAATTATTTTCAGAAAGGACAGACTTATAGAACGTGGTGCTTTTAAAGATCAAAATCATATAGATGATCATATTAAAAGCATAGAAATAGAAAATAAAAAATTAGATAAACTTTCCAGAATGAGAGAATTAGAGAATTGGTTAGATTATCTTAATTTAGAATAATCCTTCAATCTCGCCTTTTTCATTTAATTTAATCGAGTCAGCCGCCGGCACTCTAGGAAGTCCAGGCATAGTCATAATCTCTCCACATACAACAACAACAAATTCAGCACCTGATGAAAGCCTTACTTCTCTGACAGGAAGCACATGTCCAGTTGGTGCTCCTTTCAAACTAGGATCAGTTGAAAAACTATATTGAGTTTTTGCAATACAAACAGGTAGCTTACCATATCCTTTTTCCTCAAAATCTTTTAATTGTTGTCTTACTTTTGTATCTGCTACTACTTCACTAGCGCTATATATTTCTTGTGCAATTTTTTCAATTTTTTTGAATAACGAAAGATCATCTTCATATAAAAACTTAAATGTATCTTTTTTATCTTCACAAATTTCTATAACATTTTTAGCTAGTTCTATTGTTCCTTCACTACCATTAGACCAATGGCTACATTTTGAAGCCTTTACACCTTGTGTTTCACAAAAATCTAACAAAGATTTCATTTCATTATCTGTATCAGTAACAAAATGATTGATTGCTACAGTTACAGGTAATCCAAACTTTCTAATATTGTTAATATGTCTTCTCAGGTTTACCATCCCTTCTTTCAAAGCTGGTAAATTTTCTTTTTTTAAATCTTCTTTAGCAACTCCTCCATGCATTTTTAGTGCTCTAATTGTTGCTACAATAACAACACAGTCTGGTTTAAGACCTGATTTTCTACATTTTATATCTAAAAATTTTTCAGCTCCCAAATCAGCTCCAAATCCTGCTTCTGTAACTACATAATCAGCTAATTTTAATCCTGCCTTAGTTGCAATTACAGAGTTACATCCATGAGCAATATTTGCAAAAGGTCCCCCATGAATTATTGCGGGATTATTTTCCAACGTTTGAGTTACATTAGGTCTTATTGCTTCTTTAAGCAAAACTGTCATTGGGCCCTGAGCATTTAAATCTTTTGCATAAATTGCTTGTTTATCTCTCGTATAACCAATTGTAATATTACCAATTCTGTTTTCTAAATCTTTTAAATCTGTTGCTAAACAGAATATAGCCATTAATTCAGAAGCAACAGTTATATCAAAACTATCTTGTCTAGGGTAACCATTGGCAACTCCACCTAAATCAACAATTATAGATCTTAAAGACCTATCATTCATATCCATTACTCTTCTCCAAACAACTCTTCTAACATCAATATTAAGTTTGTTACCCCAGTAAATATGATTATCTATCAATGCAGATAATAAATTGTGGGCTGATGTAATAGCATGAAAGTCTCCAGTAAAATGAAGGTTGATTTGTTCCATTGGTACTACTTGCGCATAACCACCGCCAGCAGCTCCACCTTTCATTCCAAATGACGGTCCTAGACTTGGTTCTCTTAAGCAAACAATAGATTTTTTTCCAATTTTATTTAAACCATCGTTTAATCCAACAGATGTTGTTGTTTTACCCTCGCCAGCTGGGGTGGGAGTGATTGCTGTAACTAAAATTAATTTACCATTTTTATTTTTAAGGGTATCTAGATATTCCAAATTTATCTTTGCAATATGTCTACCCATAGGACTAAAAGCAAAATTCTCATCAGGCACATCTATCTTTGACAATATGTCTTTAATTGGTTGCATTTTAGCTTCTCTAGCTATTTGAATATCTGATTTTATTTCACTCATTAATAATCCTTCAAATTATAAAATATTTAGTTGCTGACTTCATATCCTTTTTTGACATCTTTGGAAACTTCTAAAAAATATATATAAAAAAAATAAGAACTATTTAAATTCATTAATATAAAATTTATGTATGCAAAAATATTCTATTTTTAGCTTAGTTAAAAATGCACTAACAGGCCATCAAAATTGGGATTTAGCCTGGAAAGATCCAAATCCTAAAGAGGAGTACGATGTTGTAATCATCGGAGGTGGGGGCCATGGGTTAGCCACCGCTTATTATTTAGCTAAAGAACATCAAATTACAAAAGTAGCAATTATTGAAAAAGGTTGGATTGGTGGTGGAAACGTTGGACGTAACACTACTATCATAAGATCTAATTATATGCATGATGAAAATGGTCTTTTTAGTGAGTTTGGAATGGATTTGTGGAGAAAAATGAGTCAGGACTTAAATTACAACGTAATGTTTTCTCCAAGAGGAATTATTAATCTTGCACATTCAGATGCTCAAATGAATGCATACGCAAGAAGAGGAAATTCGATGAGGTTAAATGGAATTGATGCAGTTCTTTTAAATAGAGAAGAAGTAAAAGAATTAATTCCAATGGCTGATTTTTCAGACAATGTTAGGTTTCCAATTTTTGGTGGGTTGATGCAACCAAGTGCTGGAACTGCTCGTCATGACGCGGTAGCTTGGGGATATGCTCGTCAAGCTGACTCAATGGGAGTAGATATAATTCAAAATTGTGAAGTCACAGGTTTTGATGTTTCTGCAGGAAAAATAAAAGGGATCAGAACTTCGAGAGGAAATATTAAAGCAAAAAAAGTAGGCCTATGTGTTGCTGGTAGTACAAATATTTTAGCTGAAAAATTAAATATGACTTTGCCAATTGAAACCCATCTTTTACAAGCTTGTGTATCGGAACCAGTAAAACCAGTTTTAGATAAAGTTGTAACTTTTGGTGCAGGTCACTTTTATATTAGTCAATCAGATAAAGGTGAAATGGTAATGGGTGGAGACCTTGATGGTTATAATAGCTATGCTCAAAGAGGTAATCTTCCAACATTACAACATGTTTTAACCGAAGGAATTGCGATGATGCCATTTTTAAGTAAATTAAAAATGTTAAGAACTTGGGGTGGGATCATGGACATGTCAATGGACGGTTCACCAATAATTGATAAAACTCACATTGATGGTTTGTATTTAAATTGCGGATGGTGTTATGGAGGTTTTAAAGCAACTCCAGCATCAGGATGGACATTTGCACATACAATCGCTCAAGATAGAGTTCATGAATTAAATGCAGGATATAGTTTGAACAGATTTAGCACTGGTCATCTTATTGACGAAAAAGGTCTTGGTACAAAAACTTGGATTTCATAAATGTTATATATTAAATGCCCATATTGTGGAATGAGGTCTCAAAATGAATTTTCTTATGGTGGAGATGCTACTGTAAAAAGACCTGAAATTAATAAAGAAGTTACAGATCAAGAATGGGATAATTTCGTATACAACAGAGTAAGTCCTAGAGGAAAACATTTAGAACTTTGGCAGCATTTATCCGGTTGTAGACAATGGATTAAAGTTGAAAGAGATACTGCCACGCACGAGATATTTAATACTTATAAAGCTAACGAAGAAATTGCTTAATGACTCAAAGTTATAGAATAGAAACAGGTGGCTTAATAAATAGAAATAAAAAAATTTCTTTTAAGTTCAATGGTGTCACTTATTTTGGATATGAGGGTGATACATTAGCTTCTGCGTTATTAGCAAATGGTGTTCATTTAGTCGGTAGAAGTTTTAAATATCACAGACCTAGAGGATTTTTTGGTGCAGGCGTTGATGAACCGTATGCAGTTGTTCAGCTTTATAGAAATGGTGAAACAGAGCCAAATATTAAAGCAACAGAACAAGAATTATTTGAAGGGCTAGAGGCAAGCAGTGTTAATTGTTGGCCAAGTGTTAACTTTGATATTGGAGCAATAAATAATTTTTTAAAAATATTTTTACCTGCTGGATTTTATTACAAAACTTTTATGTGGCCAAAAAGCTTTTGGTACAAAATTTATGAGCCATTTATAAGAAAAGCTGCCGGACTAGGTGTCGCTTCAACAAAACACGATAAAGAAAGATACGAACATAAATATGAGTACTGTGATTTTTTAATTGTTGGATCTGGACCATCAGGTTTAGCGAGCGCTTATTCTGCAGCAAAAAATGGTGCTAAAGTTATTTTAGCTGAAGACAAACCAAGATACGGCGGCTCATTATTAACGAGCGATGTAAATATTGGTAATCAATCTGGAAAAGATTGGGCAGACGGTATTATTTCAGAATTAAAAGAGATGCCAAATGTATCTGTAAAAAATAGATCTCAAGTTTTTGGATACTATGATCATAATATGTTGGTAATGTCTGAAAAAGTTAGTGATCATTTACCTAAAACCAAAAAATATCATCCAAACAAAAGACTTTGGTACATCAGAGCAAAAGAAGTTCTAATTTCATCTGGTTCAATTGAAAGACCAATTGTTTTTGGAAACAATGATACTCCTGGAGTAATGCTTTCATCTGCAGCCAAAGAATATTTAAAAGTTTACGGTGTATTAGTTGGAAAGAAACCTTTAGTATTTACAAATAATGATAGCGGCTATGAAACTGCAATTGAATTTAAAAAACATGGAGTTGATTCTATAGTTTTAGACTCAAGATCAAATCCACAATCAGAAATTATCGATGAAGCTAAAAATTTAGGAATTAATATTAAAAATTCTTATGTAGTAGTTGCGGCACAAGGTTATAAAAAAGTAAAATCAGCTGATGTAGCAACTATTTCTGAAGATAAGAAAACACTTGGCAAAATAGAAAATATAATTTGTGATTGCATATGTGTTTCTGGATTTTGGACACCTACAATTCATTTAGCATCACAATCAGGAAATAAAACTAAATTTAATGAAGAAATAGACGCGTTTGTTCCAGGAGTTTCTAAACAAAATGAATCAACTTTAGGAGCTGCTAATGGTGTATTTACTCTAGAAGAAACTTTAAAAACATCATTTGATAAAGGGAAAGAATTATCAAAAAAAATTACAGAAAAAGATAATGAAGTATCTATTCCAAATGTAGTTGAAAAAAAATACTCTAAACATGATAAGTTTTGGTGCGTTCCATTACCAAAAGGCAAAAACTATAAAAGATTTTTAGATTTTCAAAATGATGTTGCTGTTTCTGATGTAGAGATTGCTTTAAGAGAAGGTTATAGATCAATTGAACATGTAAAAAGATATACCACTTTAGGTATGGCAACAGACCAAGGAAAAACAAGTAATCTTAATGGATTACAATTAGTTTCTGAAATTGAAAATAAAGTTGTTCCATCCGTTGGCCACACAACTTTTAGACCTCCTTATACACCTATTTCTATTGGTGCTATAGTTGGTAGAGAAGTAGGAAAGCATTCAAAGCCAACTAGAAAATCTCCAATTCACAATTGGCATGAAGAGCATAACGCTGTTTTTGTTGATGCAGGAGTTTGGTTAAGACCAAGATATTATAAAAAAGGAAATGAAACTTTATTCGAAGCATCAAAAAGAGAAGCGAAAAATGTAAGAACAAACGTTGGTGTTTGTGATGTAACAACACTTGGTAAGATTGACGTTAAGGGTCCTGATGCTGCAGAATTTTTAAACAGAGTGTACACAAATGCATGGTTGAAGTTACCTGTAGGAAAAGCAAGATATGGAGTGATGTTAAGAGAAGATGGGGTAGTGATGGATGATGGTACAACTACTAGGATTTCAGAAAACCACTATCACATGACAACAACTACTGCTCAAGCAGCTAATGTGCTATCGCATTTAGAATATTATTTGCAACTTGTGTGGCCTGAACTTAATGTAAATGTGGTTTCAACAACCGAGCAATGGGCTGGAGCTGCCATAGCTGGTCCTAAATCAAGAGATTTATTAAAGAAATTGTTTCCTAAAACTGATGTATCTAATGAAGGTCTTCCATTCATGGGATATGTCGAGGGTGATTTATTTGGAGTTAAAGCAAGAATTTTCAGAATTTCATTCTCAGGTGAATTAGCTTACGAAGTTAATGTTGAGTCTGATAATGGAAGATTTATGTGGGAAAAAATAATTGAACTTGGAGAAGAGTTTCAAATTCAACCATATGGAACTGAAGCATTGTCTACACTTAGAATTGAAATGGGGCATGTTGCAGGTTCTGAATTAGATGGAAGAACAATTCCTTACGACAATGCTTTAGAAGGATTATTGAGTAAAAAGAAGGATTTTATTGGAAAAAGATCTCTACGGAGAACAGCTTTTGTAGCTGAAGATAGACAGCGAATTGTTGGTGTTGTTCCATTGGATAAAAAAACAAGTATTCCAGAAGGCTCACATTTAGTTAAAGATGCTAGCGCACCTTTGCCAAATAAAAAATTAGGTCATATCTCAGCTTCCTGCTGGAGTGTTGAGCATGATAATCCATTTTCATTAGCAATATTAAAAGATGGAAAAAATATGATTGGAGAAAAATTATTTGTAATGTCTCCATTAAAAAATAAAGTTATTCCAGTAGAAATAGTTTCGTCACATTATGTTGATCCAAAAGGAGAAAGAGTTAGATCATGAGTTCAATTTCAGCTTTAAATAATGTGCATTCAAAAGGTCAATTTGGAGATTTTGAAGGTAAAGATGATAAAAATTTACTTTCAATATCTGAAACTACTAATTTATTAATTGTACAGATAGTTCAATATAAAAGTTCAAACTCATCATTAGACAATATGCAGGTAGATGGTCTAAATTTAGAAGATAATCCATCTTCAGTTAGCTCCAATGATAACACAAGAATACTTTGGAACGGTCCAAGAAATTGGTTTTTAGTTTCTAAAAAAAAAGAAATTTTAAATGAAATTGAGAAGAAATTTAATGATAATGAATTTGCAGTAACAGATATATCTCATTCAAAAGTAATTATTGAAATTGAGGGTAAGGAAGCAAAGGAAGTTTTAAAAAAAGGTTGTCCTTATAATTTTGGTGAGTTAGAAAAAAATCAATGTTTAAATTCTACTTACAACGGAATGTCGGTTACTATTGATATGGTTAATGATGATCCAGATAAATTTAGAATATTTGGATTAAGAAGTTTTGGTGAATCTCTTTATCACTCAATAACAGACGCATCTTTAGAATTTGGATATATTGCAAAGTAATTATTTATCTCTTGTAGCAATATAAACACCAATAGTAGCTATAAGAAATCCTAAAAGATCTAAATTAGATAATTTCTCATTTAAAAATAACCATGCCATGAACGCAGACGTAGGAGGAATTAAAAAAAATATCGAAACAGTTTTACTTGCAGAATTTTTTTTAATTAAGAACATTAGTATTGTGAATGCTCCAAAGGACACTAAAAAAATTTGATGACTCATCGCAATTATAAATGTTTTTGAAAATTCAATATAAGGATCAGTAAAAAAAATTATAATTAACAAATGAAATGAAAAGCCTCCAAGTGCTTGGTTCATATTACTTACAGATAAGGGTAGGTTGTTGCTTATTGTTTTTTGCCAAAGAGTTGAACTTGTTATTGCTATCAAAGCTATAATGGTTGCAACTAATCCAGCAGTTGGAATTTTTGATCCAATTTCAAAACCTAGAACCAATGATGCTCCAATAAATCCTAACAAAACACCTATCCATTGTTTAATAGAAACTTGCTCTTTTAATATTGGTCCACTTAATGCGTTAGTTAGTATTGGCTGAAGTGTTACAATTAAAGCAGCAAGGCCTGTAGGCATTCCAATAGAAATTGAATAAAAAACACCTCCTAAATAAAATCCATGAAAAAGAACTCCGCTAAAAAAAGATTGTAAAAAATTTTTTTTACTTACAATTATTTTCTGTCTTGAATAGATAGAAAAAATTAAAAAACCAAACGCTACGAGTGCGAATCTAAAGGCTAACGCAGCAAAAGGATCGCTGTAATCAATTATTGGTTTTGTAGTTATGAATGCTGACGACCAAAGTAAAATAAATATAAATGGGAATACCTTGATCACTGTAATTAATAATTTAAAATTTAGTCAATTAAATTTAATTTAATTAAATTTTTTTGCTTAGTTTCTTTACACCACATTTCATAACTTTCACAAACTCTCCAAAGATGATCGAAGGCTCTTTGAGACAATTCCAAAGGGAAATGAGTTTTTGTATAATACAATTTTGGTATTTTAAGCAAAAATTTAATCATTGAGTCTTTTTGAATATCTAGAAGTCTTAATGTTTCTTCATTAATTTTTTTACCCGTAATTTTATCAATAAAATCATTATCTTTTAATTCTGATATCCAATTTTCATGAAATTGTCCTGAGCTAATAAAATCATAATCTTTTGTTGTCATAAAAATCTCAAATGCTTGAATGTTATTAACTTCTGGATTTTGGTTTTTTATCTCAATTATTTTAGAATAAATTAGTTCAGCAACTCTTAAAACGTAGGGCTTATCAATTTTTGATGTCACGGTTTATCTTTTGTGTTTCTGCATTGCAGAGTGGGCAAGAATTAAATTCGGATCCAAAAATATCTTTGAAGATTTAATATTCTTGAATGACTTAAAGGCGAATATTGCAATCGGTAACTCAGTGCAACCTAAAATTATTTTTTTACATTTCATTTTTAGCAAATATTTTATAGCTGGTTTGATAGCTTTTTCAGCAGCTCTAACATTACCCATTTTTACAAACTTGATTGCTTTATTTACTGAATTTTTTTGGAGATTTTCAGAAGGGTTAACTAATTTATAGCTTTGATCAAAAAATTTATTATACACTCCAGTTTTCAAAGTACCCTCTGTAGCCAACAAGCCAACTTTTGAATTTTTTTTACAATTTTTTTTTGTAAATTTAAAAACTTCTTTTGGCATATTTATAATAGGGATACTGATTTTTTTTTCCAGATCATCAAACCAATAGTGTGCTGTATTACATGGGATAACAATAAATTTGCATTTATTTTTTTCTAATAATTTACAACCTTGAAGAAGACTTTTTAAAACTTTATTATATTTTGTTTTGTTAGATTTGTTTGTTTTTAAATTTGATAAGTTTTTTGTTTGAGTGCCTATAGACTCTGGTCTTCCAGGAATATTTGATTTGTTATACAGAACAAACAAAGGATACTCTTGATCAATTTTACCTCTATTCAGTACTGCAAGTTTATTACAAAAATCAAGACCAGCTTGAGTACCCATTCCACCTAAAATTCCGATCATAAATTTTTTATTATTTTTTAATACAACTTATATAATTAAATTTTTTGACTAAAAGTTGTTTTTTATAAGATTTGGTACTGGCTGAATAAATTTATTTGTTTAAAAATATAATTCTTTCAGCCAATAGGAAGTATGAAATTATGCAGTTTTTAAGTTAACTGCTGAAGGACCTTTAGGACCATCTTCAACATCGAAAGTCAAAGCTTGACCCTCATCTAAACCGTTCATACCAGCATCTCTTACTGCTGAAACATGTACAAACACATCTTTTTCTTTGTCTTCTCTTTCAATAAAACCAAAACCTTTGGTTGGATTGAACCATTTTACTTTACCTGTTAGACTCATATTATTTCTTCTTACTTTTTGTTATATTAATTATTACTTAAATTTTAATTAAGTAATCTTGGCTTTCTTTAGATTTTAATGGGTTTTGTCAACAAAATAGAGAGATTATTCAATCTTATTGTCAATCTGTAGCAATCAACTTAGTTAAATAAACAGAATTAACATCTTCTTTATAATGAGCAAAAGGTTCACAAGGCTCAAAACCACACGATTTAAAGAGTTTTCTAGCTGGAATAAAAAAATCTCCAGCACCTGTCTCAATACTTAATCTTTTAATATCTAATTTTTTTGCCTCACTAATCAGATGATTGATAACAATAGCGCCGTGTCCTTTTTTTCTAAAATTATCATGAATTCTGATTGATTTAAATTCTCCATGCCCTTTATCTAAAAATTTTAGTGCACCACATCCCATTAATTGATCATTATTATATAAACTCCAGAATTTAATCGATGGAACCTTAAGACCTGGGATGTCTAATACATGAGCACTTCCCTCTGGCGAGGCAGCTCTTAGTTCAATAAAATGCTTGGTTAAAAGCTTATGAACTTCTGTATCATCGAAATTTCCCTCAATTGATTTTAACATTTTATTCTAGAATAGTGATATGACCCATTTTTCTTTTATCTTTAATTTCCTTTTTTAAATAATCAAAAAAGAATTCATTATCTTTAAGTTTTGGAGAATTTCTGTACTGAGATATTTGATCTCCTATTAGATTTATCATTTTTGCATTTGATAATTTTTTTAAAGTTATCTGTTCAAGTCCACAAACAGCTCTTATATGATTTTCAAATTGACTTACATTAAAAGCATTAATTGTTAAATGACCAGAATTATGAACTCTTGGTGCAATTTCATTTACATAAAGATTATCATTTCTATCTATAAAAAATTCTACACATAGAGTGCCCACGTACTTAAGTTCTTCAGCAATAAGAATTGCCCAATCTTTAGATTGATCAAATATTTTTTCATTTATATCCGCAGGTATCTTAGAATGTTTTAAGATCTGATCTTCATGGGTATTTTCT
>QCGU01000014.1 GCA_003278165.1 Pelagibacteraceae bacterium AG-390-A02 | reverse complement strand
ATTCAAAGTAACCGAGATCATTTAAATAGTCTAAAAAATAAGAATTCTTCTGAGTGGAGAGAGTATGCAACTCAGTGTATGGTTGAAATAATGAATCACAAAGGTTAGCAATAATTAGTAACTAAAAAAGAGTTTTATAAATTCTTTTAATTTCATAAAAAATAGAGTAGGAATAAATAAAGGGGTGTCTTCACAGACTGAGATCAAACCCTAAGAACCTGTCCGGTAATTCAGAAAGGGATAAAATGGATAACACGTACTTTTTAAATCAATCATCCTCATTAACATTAGTAATTATTATCAGCTTGATATTTGCTGTGTTAGGAATTTATCATTCTAAAAAATTCCAAGGAATAAGTAATTATTTAACTGCAAATAGAAACATTGAACTATTTTCACTAACAACCAGTCTTGTTGCATCTGCTTTAGGAGCTTGGATTTTATTTGGTCCTGTTGCTGCTGCTACATGGGGAGGGATAGGTGCTGTTATTGGTTATGCACTTGGAACAGCTTTTCCGATGATTTTCTTAATTTATTTTGGGAGAAAAATTAGATTAGAATTTCCAAAAGGCTCATCACTAATTGAGTTTATGAGAAAAAAATTTGGAAAAAGTTTATTTAAACTGATCTTATTGATGACTATATTTTACATGTTTATTTTTCTATGTGCAGAAGTTACAGCTGTTGCAGTTTTAATTAATTATTTATCGGGTACAGATCTTTGGATTACTGCATTGATAGTACTTTTAGCTACTTTAACTTATACGCTTTATGGGGGTCTAAGAGCTTCTATTTTTACTGATAATATTCAAATGATAGTAATTGGATTTCTCTTGTTAATTCTAATTTTAATAATTAGTTCATCAACAGGTGATAATTTTTCATTTGCTTTAATTAAAGAAAAAAATCCACAGCTATTAAGTTCATCTTATATTCCAAGTTATACAGCTGGATTAACTTTTTTTATTGCAGTTGCAGCCACAAATTTATTTCACCAAGGGAATTGGCAAAGGGTTTATGCTGCTAAAGATTATAAAACTTTAAAATCAGCATTGATCATTTCTTTTTTTATCATTATCCCAATAGTTTTTTTAATGGGCTTTATTGGAATGGTGTCATTCTCTATTGATCCTTCAGCGAGAGCTGATTTAGGATTTTTCACTTTATTGTTAAAAGAACAAACTGAAATGCTATCTTTAATTATAATTATTCTTGGATTAGCTTTAACAATTTCAACAATTGATACATTGGTTAATGCAATATCAAGTTTGTTTGTTGTTGATGGTAAAGCGACTTTTAATTTTGACAAAAAAACAGATTATTTAAAAATTTCAAAATACTTTATTGTATTTTTATCATTGATTGCATTTGGTGTTGCCTCAAAAGGATTTGATATTTTATATCTATTTTTGCTTGCAGACTTATTTTGTTGTGCATTTGTATTCACAGTGTTTTACAGCTTTTACAACAAAGTAAATGAAAAAACTGCTTATGTTTCGATTATAATTGGTTTAATTAGTGGATTTTTAATGTTTCCTTATCCAGATTTTTCCAAGAGTTTATTGGTTGGGGGATTGATCTCTAAAGATCTATTTTCACCTTTTGTTGCACAATCTTTATTATTTTTATCATTTGTTGTTGCAACTTTTTTACCAGCAGTAATTTTGAAATTCAAAAGTAATTGAATTAGATTACAGATTTTAAAGCATCATAAATAAGTTCTTTGGTAGTCTCACCAATGCTTCTGTAAACTTCTTTATTATCTTTAAAAATTAAAAGGGTTGTTTGATATTGAATATTAAAAAATTTAGCAATTTCTTTATTAGTTACATCAAATGTAAAGTATTCAATATTATCAAAATCATTTTTTGCTTTATCAAGAACTTTCATTTGACTTGCGCATGACGTGCAATATTTAATCCATGCGCTAACCACTACAACTTTTCCATCTGATAAGGCCTTATCGAACAAATCCTTAGTGTAAGTTGTTTCTTTAGCTAATCCTTTACTGGTGAATGCCAGTAAAAAACAGATAAATATAAAAATTTTTCTCATTTAAAGTAAATTTAAATAAATTTTAAATTATTGTAATGCCTTAAATTGTCTCTATATATGCCTAATCCATGTCAAATGATCAAATAAGCATAAATAATCTATCAAAAATTTATGACAATGGTTTTGAGGCCTTAAAGAAAATTAACCTTAATATCAAAAAGGGTGAAATTTTTGCAATGCTTGGACCAAATGGTGCAGGCAAAACTACATTAATCAGTGTTATTTGCGGCATTGTCAGACCATCTTCTGGAAAGGTTACTGTAGATAATTTTGATATTATTGATGATTATAGAGAAACAAGATCGAGAATTGGATTAGTTCCACAAGAGTTAACCTTAGAACAATTTGAAACAGTATTTAACAATGTTTCTTATTCACGAGGTTTGTATGGAAAAAAACCAGATCCAAAACATATTGAAAAAATTTTAAAAGACTTAAGTCTATGGGATAAAAAAGATTTAAGATTAAGACAGTTATCTGGAGGAATGAAGAGACGTGTGTTAATTGCAAAAGCATTGTCTCATGAACCATCTATATTATTTTTAGATGAACCAACAGCTGGGGTTGATGTGGAATTACGTCAAGATATGTGGAAGGTAGTTGAAACCTTAAGAAAAACTGGTGTTACAATTATTCTTACCACTCATTATATTGAAGAGGCTGAAGCAATCGCTGATAGAGTAGGGGTAATTAATCAAGGAGAAATTATTGTTGTTGATGAAACTAAAGAACTTTTAAAGAAAATGGGACATAAAAAACTTACTGTAGATCTTCAAGAAGAGATTACCGAAATCCCAAATATTTTAGATAAGTACAATCTTGAAATAGGAGAAGATAAAAAATCAATAAATTATACTTACAATGTTAGAGCTAAAAGCACAGGAATAACTAACTTGTTACAAGATTTAAAAGATGCAAACTTAAAATTACAGGATTTAAAAACAGAACAAACTACTTTAGAGAAAATATTTGTGACATTAGTAAAGGAGAACAATGAAGTTTAATTATTACGCATTTAGATCGATGTACTTGCATGAAATGGACCGATTTAAGAGAACATTGATGCAATCATTGTTTTCTCCTGTTTTATCCACATCATTATATTTTATTGTTTTTGGATCTGTAATTGGTGGATACGTAGAAAAAATCGATGGAATTAGTTATGGATCTTTTATAGTTCCCGGTCTTTTGATGTTAACGTTGTTAACTCAATCAATCAGTAACACCTCATTTGGGATATTTTTTCCAAAATTTAATGGAACTATTTATGAAATTTTAGCAGCACCAATTTCAACTTTTGAAATTGTTTTAGCTTTTGTTGGTGCTGGAGCTACCAAAACTCTTATTGTTGGATTAGTTATATTTTTAACTTCAACGTTCTTTGTTGAGGTTCAAGTAATGTATCCATTATTAATGATATTTTTATTAGTGTTAGTGGCATTTACATTTGCTTTATTTGGTTTTTTAATTGGTTTAATGAGCTCTAATTTTGAGCAGATGTCTATCATTCCAACGTTAGTTATCACACCAATGGTATTTTTAGGTGGTAGTTTATATTCTTTAGATATGTTGCCTGAGTTTTGGCAAACAGTTACTTATTTTAACCCAGTTGTATACTTAATAAACGGTTTAAGATTTGCGTTTTATGGTGTTTCGGATTTTAATATTTGGGTTAGTATAATTTCTATGGTCGTTTTCTTAATTTCCTGTGTAACAGTTGTAACGGTATTACTAAAAAAAGGATATAATATAAAGTCTTAGCTACTAGCTATTTTCTTTTTTGGATCGTAAAAAGGTTTTTCTACAATTGTAGCTGAATATTTTCCTTCATGAGTTTTAACATCTAATTGATTTCCCAACTCTGAATAATTGATTTCAATCATTGCAAGTGCAATATTTTTTTTCAATCTAGGAGAATATACAGCAGAAGTTACTTTACCAATTGTTTTGCCATCTTTTTCGATAGGCCAAAAAGTTGTGTTAGGTCCTGATAAGGGATTACAATCAATGATAAGACCAACTTGATTTCTTTTAATTCCTTCTTTTTTTATTTTTTTTAATGCTTCTTTACCTATAAAATTTATATCAGTATCTAAATTAACCAATCGATCAAAACCTAATTCAAATGGGTTTGTATGTATATCTGCATCTGCGTGATAAGAAAGCATACCACCTTCAATTCTTCTAATTGAAGATGTGTGACCTGGTTCAATTCCATGCTCTTTACCAGCTTCCATTATTTTTTCATAAAGCTCATTTCCTCTTGAACCATCTCTTAAAAATATTTCATAACCAAGTTCACTTGACCAACCAGTTCTTGAAACAACTAATGGAATTCCATCAAGCTCATACTCTCTAAGCCAATAATATTTAAGTTCTCTAATGTCTTCACCAAATAGTTTGACCATTATTTCCTGCGAGGTAGGGCCTTGTAATTGCAATGGAGACACATCCGGTTCAGATATTTTAACATCTAATCCTGAATTAACTGCAACACCTTGTGCCCATAACAAAACATCACTATCAGCTAAAGATAACCAAAAATGATTTTCAGCTAGTCTTAATAAAACAGGATCATTTAAGATACCACCATCATTATTTACAATTAAAACGTATTTACATTGTCTAACAGACAACTTTGAAAGATCTCTTGGAGTCAAAAGTTGAATAAATTTATATGCATCAGGACCAGTAATCTCGACTTGTCTTTCAACCGCAACATCACATAAGATTGATTTTTTAATAAGATTCCAAAAGTTTTGTTCAGGATTTCCAAAATCTCTTGGAATATACATGTGGTTATAGACTGAAAAACCTGTCGCTCCCCATTTTACGGTAGCATCGAAATATGGAGATTTTCGAATTTGTGTTCCAAAACCAAAGTTTTTACGCGACATCTGTGACCATTAACAGTCTTAATATTATTTACAAATAAAATATTCACACTATTAATCTTAAATTTATAAACTCACTTGTATGATTAAATATTTAATACCAGCTATAATTGTTTTTCTGATTGTATTATTTTGGGAAAAAATAACTGATTTTGTCGAGAAAAAGTTCAATATTAAGCTTAATTATATAGTTGTTAGTTCCATAGTTGCTGCAATAGCAATTGTCCTTTTGCTTCTAAATTACTAAGAATTATGAACAGTGTTGATCTTATAAACTATGAACTAGAAGAGACTGACGGTGTTTTTACTTATAAAAATGAAAATACAACGTTAGGATTTGTAAGATTTAATAAAAAAGCTGAAGTTGAATATATTTTTGTTAACCCAATTTTTAGAAAAAAAGGAATAGCAACGAAATTATTACAGTTAGTTAAAGAAAAAACAGGTAAAAAAATAATTCTTCAAGAACCAATTAGTCCACTAGGGTCAAAACTATTAAATTCATTGAATAAATGGAAATAAACTT
Source organism: Pelagibacteraceae bacterium AG-390-A02 (assembly GCA_003278165.1). GTDB lineage: Bacteria > Pseudomonadota > Alphaproteobacteria > Pelagibacterales > Pelagibacteraceae > Pelagibacter. The sequence continues at coordinate 22,045 of QCGU01000014.1, read as the reverse complement.
ATTATTTTTTTTCACAGTTGTACCAGCAATAATTTTATATGGTATTGCAAAATCTGGCTTAGGTGGATCGATGACTCTAATTTCTGTTCCATTAATGACTATTGTAATGCCTTTGAACCAAGCATTGGGAATAATTTTACCAATTTTAATATTCTCAGATTTTATAGCTGTTTACAAATATAGAAAAGAATATGACTTAGGAACTTTAAAATTAATGGTGCCATTTGCAGCTGTTGGTATATTTATCGCTTCTTTTACTTTCACATATTTCTCAGAAGAATTATTGAAATTTATGATTGGTTTAATGGGATTTATTTTTGCAGGTCATTATTTCTTTTTTAAAAAAGATAAAGAAGCAAAATCTCAAAAAAATTCTGTTAAAGGTGGGGTTTGTTCTGTTATAGCAGGTTTCACAAGTTTTTGTGTGCATGCAGGGGGCACACCAGTGAGTGTTTATATGCTTCCTTTAAGAATGCAGAAAGAAATTTATGTAGGAACAAGGATTATATTTTTTACTTTTGTTAATCTAATAAAGCTCCCTCTATACATTAATCTTTCAATGACAAATTTAGTGACCTTTAAACAATCAGTATTTTTATTTCCACTTGCTTTTCTAGGCATATTAATCGGTTATCGATTAATTAAACTTATAGATGAAAAATTATTTTATAATATTTTGTATACTTTAATTTTTATGAGTAGTTCTAAACTTTTATATGATTATTTAATATGAAAAAAAAATTTAATCCTAGAATAAAAGCAAGAATAAGAAAAAATAAACAAGTTCTTAATAAAAAGATTGATAATTTTTTTGGTTGGGTAAAAGGTGCTAAACTTGTTGAACTTAAAGAATGTAATGTAGAGGAAGATCCAGTTCGACCAGAATTAGATAATGAATTTAGAACAGGATTTGGAAGAAAAATTTATGGGGTTGAGTATCAAGGTGAAATTCATGCAGTAATGTGTTTTGCTTACACAAATGAAATTCCCAAAAGTGTTGATGAACTTGAAAAATTAAGTACTGATGCTTTTTTACAAAGTGCAATGAGAGATCAAAAAGGCGGACAAATTGCTATTGCTTATACTGTATGGTCAAAGAAAAAAGGTGGAGGAAAGTTAATTGTTAAAGAAGTGTTTAAAAAGATTAAAAAATCCAATCATTTAAACAGATTGGTCACACTTTCACCTTTAACAGAAATGGCAAAAAATTTTCATGAAAGAAATGGAGCAAAATTAGTTCAAATTAATGAAACAACTCAAAATTTTGAATATAAAGTCATTTAATCATGAAGTTAAAAAAACAATTAATTCTTCTATTTTGTACTTTCTTTGTTTTACCGTATTCTATTGTAATGGCTAATGAAGAAGCAAAGTATGAGGTGGTTGATAAAAATGAAATTTATGAGATCAGAAAGTATTCTGATCGTTTAGCAGTTGAGACTTCTAGAGCTGGCATAGATAGTAATTTTAGAAAATTATTTAATTACATTTCAGGAAGAAATGATGCTCAAGAAAAGATAGCAATGACCACTCCGGTTACTCAAGTAGAAAAAAACGGTAACATGACTATGCAGTTTTATTTACCTTCAAAATTTAATTCAGATAATGTTCCTAATCCCAGTAGAGAAGATGTAAAAATAATAAATATTGAAGGAGGGTATTATGCAGTACTCAGGTATTCAGGTAGAGCTTCTGATAGAAATTTCATAAAACATAAAGAAATTTTAGAAAAAGAGTTAAACAAAAATAATATTTCAATTATAAGTCCACCAATTAGAGCTACATATGATAGTCCTTTTACTCTTCCAATGAATAGAAGGAATGAGGCAATGTATAAAGTAGAGTTTAATTAATGAAGTCAAAATATAAAGCAATGGTGCTATCATGCATGGATCCAAGATTTCAACATTTAGTTTATAATCATTTAAAGAAAAAAAAATTAACTGGAAAGTATAGTGCTTTTACAATTGCTGGTGCCGCAGTAGGCGTCACACATAGCAAATTTAAAAAATGGCATAATACATTTTATGATAATCTTGCAACTTCCATTCAACTTCACAAAATAGAAAAACTAATTGTTATTAATCACAAAGATTGTGGTGCTGCTAAAATTGCTAATGGAAAAAAAGAATTTAGCCCAGCAAATGAAAAAAAAATACACCAAGAATCATTTAATAAACTTAAAAAAGAAATTAAAAAAAGATTTCCAAAACTTAAAATAGAATTAAATGTAATTTCTTTAGATAGTAAAATTACAAAATTTTAATTATTGATTTCTAATCAAAGGATAAACTTTTGGATTTAAATATTTTAAGTTTGTTAACATAATCAATAACAAGGTAACAAATCCAATTGAAAAACCTAAATAAATTAAAACTTTAAAATCAAACATCCACACAAGTTCAAAGATATTTTCCATAATAAATTTTGAACCAATTATCGCAAAGAATATTGCAATCAGTATGACTGATTTAAATATAATGATGAATTCTATTAACGATGAGAGAATTATTTCTTTTTTCGAAAAACCTAGAATTTTAAACACTAGATTTTGATACTCTTTAACTTTACCTTGAACCATAATTGCACTTGAAATAACAATTAAACCAATCACAATAGTTACAGCTGATATTAGAGTAACAGCAATGAATACTTTATTTAAAACAGCTGTTACTTTTGTAAGATAATCAGCAATTTTAATCATTGATAAGCTAGGCATAACTTCAAGCATTTCAGTTTCATCAAATTTATCAGAATTAAATTTTGCTGTAGCTAAATATTCATGAGGAATATTTTGAGCAAATTGAGGATTAAATAGCATTGCAAAGTTAATACTTAAATCTCGATAATCAACTTCTCTAAAATTAACTACTTCACCATCAATTTCTCTTCCATATATATTTAAAGTAAAAATATCTCCTAATTGAATATTAAAATCTTTTGCAACTTTAGCGTCTAGAGATATTTGAAGTTGGTTAGGTTTATTTAAATTCCACCACTCTCCAGCAACTAAAGGATTATCTTCAGGAACATCTTCTACCCATGAAGATCTTCTCTCACTTTCAATTACCCAATAACTATCATTATCAGGTTTAATATAAGTATTTGGGTTAATACCATTAATTTTAGCAATGCCAGATGAAACCATTGGAACAACTTCTATGTCTGCATTAGGATCCATTTTTAGTATACCTTGCTCAAACTTTTCACGTTCTCCTTTTTGAATACCCACAAAGAAATAATCAGGTGCAATATCAGGAATTGATTTAGCTATTTCTCTTTGAAAATTTGTTCCAACTAACGCTAATGTTAAAAGTAAAGTAACACCCAAACCTAAAGACATAATAGTAATTGGAGTAATACTTTTAGTTTGAGTGATATTTTTAATTGATACCTTTAATGAAATATTTGAGCTTGATTTAAATTTTTTAAGAAAAAATATAATTATTCTTGAGAGAAAGAAAAACACAATTAAACACACAAAAAATGCAGCAAAGTATCCAAGGCTATAAGTTGGTTGTTCAGAACCAATTGTAAATAATAAAACTAAAATAGAGAGCAAAACAAAACTTAAAACAACAGACTTTTTTGAATAATAAAATTGTAGGTTTTGAAAAACGTTTCTAAATAAATTTGAAGCTTTCACTTGGTCAATTGAACTTATTGTTGGGATAGAAAATATTACAAGTACCAATAAACCTACTAAAAATATTTTAATAAAATTTACAATAGAGAATACTGGATAAACATTTAATCCAAGACCGTCTGATAAGTACTTATCAGCAATAGGTACTATTAAAAAACTTGAGCCATATGAGATAACTGTAATAACAAATAATAATATTAATAACTGAAGATAATAAAGTGTCTTTATATTTCCAGAATAAAAACCAACTGCTTTTCTAACAGCAATTGACATGTTGTTTTGGTTAATAAAAGAAAGAAGAGTATTTGCAATTCCAATACCAGCAATCAACATCGCACTTATTGAAACGAGAGATAAAAATTGTGAAAAATTATTAATTATTCTTTTTATTCCACTTGCTGAATTTTCAGGATAACGAAGCTTTACTTTTTGATCATCTTTAAAAATATTCTCAATTCGTTTTTCTAACTCTTCAGAGTTACCTCCTTCATTAAATTTTACTTTGTATTCATAGTTTAAAAAGCTTCCAATACCGTTTAGTTTTAATATTTCTAAAGTTTGTTTTCCTGCAAGTGCCCAATCACCAAAAGCAACAAATCCACTAACATCAGGAACTGATTTTATAATTCCTATAACTGTAAAGTTTTGGTCTTGAACTTTAACTTCTTCATTAATTTTTATCTTAAGTGTCTTTGATAAACTTTCATTAATTAAAATAGTGTTTGGTTCTTTTTGCATTCGCTCATAAGCACCTTCGGGTTCAAAAACTACTTCACCATATAACGGGTATTTTTCATCAACTGTTTTAATTCTTGTAAATAAAGATTTGTTTTTTTCTCTGCCTGTTGTTGAAAGCATGGTACTGAACTCAATCATTTGAGATACATTTGCAAATTCTTTTACCTGATTAACTAATTCTAGATTTCCTTGGTTACGATTGTAATCAATTTCTAAATCACCACCTAAAAGTGCTTTAGCATTATCGTTTAGTTCCTTTTTAAGACTATCTTCAATTGTAAAAATAGCACTTAATATAAAGAGGCTAATAAATAGAGTAACAATGATAGATGAGATTTTGTGATAGTTTCTGCTTAAATCCTTTAAAGCATATTTAAAAATTAAACTAAATTCAGATCGATTATTTAATTTTTCCATCATTTATTTTAATTTTTCTTTTTGCTTTATTAGCTAGTTTTGGATCGTGCGTTACCATGATTAAGGAAGATCCTTCCTCTTTTACATATTTAAATAAAATATCTGAAATCATTAATGAGTTTTCAGTATCTAAGTTTCCAGTGGGCTCATCAGCCAAGATTAATTCAGGTTTCATTGCTATAGCTCTTGCGATTGCAACTCTTTGCTGTTCACCACCAGATAATTGACTTGGTAAATTATTAAAACGATGCTTTAAACCAAATCTATCTAATAAAGTTTTCGCTTCAGTCTCAGGTTTTTTAAAATTATTTAATTCTAGTGTTAAAGCAACGTTTTCAACTGCTGTATAATTTGGGATTAAGTAGAAAGATTGAAAAATAATTCCAATATTTTTCTTTCTTATTTCTGAAACTTCATCTTCATTTAAATTAGTAATTTCTTGATCTTGAAAAATAATTTTACCAGAAGTCGGTTTTTCCAAGCCTCCAACGAGCATAATCAAACTAGTTTTACCAGATCCACTTTCACCTACGACAGAAACTGTCTCCTTTTTCTTAATGGTAAGATCAATATTCTTTAAAACACTGATACTTTCTTTACCAGTTTGGTATTTGAGATTTATTTTTTTTAATTTAAGAAGATCACTCATGAATAAAAGTTTATTTATAAAAGTTTTGATAATCTTTCTAGTGCACATAAACGCATTCGCAATAGAAAAGGTAGTCTTATTTGGGGATAGTTTGATGGCCGGATATGGTTTACCTAAAGAACATCACTTATCAGTAGTATTAGAAGATGATTTTAAAAAAGACGGTTTAAATATAAAGATAATTAATGGCAGTGTTTCTGGTAGTACATCTTCAGGTGGATTGAATATTGCTGAATGGAGTTTATCTGATCCTGATATCGACTTAATCATTTTAGGTTTAGGTGCCAATGATATGCTTAGAGGAATAAAACCAGAAGAAACTGAGAAAAATTTAGAAGAAATCATAAAGATAGCTAATAATAAAAAAATCAAAATTATTATTGCAGGTATGGTTGCTCCAACCACTCATGGTGCTGAATACAAAAAAAAGTTTGATGCAATTTATCCAAAATTATCAAAAAAATATAACTTACCCTTGATATCATTTTTACTTGAAGGTGTTGCACTGAATCCAAGTTTAAATCAGCAAGATGGAATTCATCCCAATAAAGAAGGAACAATTAAAGTAAGTGAAACTATTAAAAAAAGTATTATTAATATTTTAAATTAAATGAATAAATTTTTATACAATCTTAAAGAAAGTAGAATTTTCCAGTTTGTTGTTATTTCAATCATCATATTAAATGCAATTACAATTGGGGTTAACACTTATGAACTTAATGAATTAACTAAACAGGCAATTAATTATTTAGATTATTCAATTACTATATTTTTTGTAATTGAAATTATAATTAGATTTGTAGGAGAGCCTAAAAAACTTCAGTTTTTTAAAAGTGGATGGAATGTATTTGATACTTTAATTGTCTTAATTTCATTAATTCCAATTCCTAATAATTCTAGCTTCTTACTTTTAAGATTGCTAAGAGTATTTAGAGTATTGAGAATTATTTCAGTTGTTCCAGAATTAAAAAAAATCATTGAAGCTCTGCTTACTTCAGTCAAAAGAGTATTTTATGTTGGATTACTATTGTTCATAATTCTTTATATATACGCAACTATAGGTTCAATTTTATTTAGCACAGATATTCCTGAGAGGTGGAGCGATGTTGGTGTTGCAATGATCACATTATTTCAAGTTTTAATATTATCAAGTTGGGAACAAGTAATGCTTCCATTACAGGATGTTTACTGGTGGGCTTGGATATATTTTTTCAGCTTTATAATTATATGTGGAATTACAATGCTTAATTTGTTGATTGCGATATTAGTAGACGTAGTAATCAATCAGAAAAAGCTATAGAACTTTTAAATGAAAAAATTGTTAATAAAGATGTTGTTCTAATCCGAGCTTTTGATGAGGATAAGAACTATTCAGAAACTGCTGTGCTAACAATTAAAACAGGCGAGCCGATTCACGAAATTACAAAATATTAAACTAGAAGAGAAAGAAAAGGATATTTCTTTTTATAGTTGTAAAAATATTAATCAAAACACATAAGAACAAAGACTCTATTTCTCTTATCTGGTAATATCTAATCATGAAGAAAGTATTTTTAGTTTGTTTAATTTATTTATTTTCTTTAACGAGTGCTTTTGCAAACGATAGAGATATTAGGCTTAATCAATTGTTTAACGAACTAAAGGTTAATAAAGCAAAAGTTGCAGCTATTGTTGAGCAGGAAATTTGGTCTTTATGGAGTACTCATCCAACTGATGAAAAACTCACAGCTCGTTTAGAAGAGGGTTCAATGTTTATTAGAAACCAACAGCCAAAAAGAGCAAGAGAAATTTTTACCGAAGTAATAAAACTTGATGAAAATTGGGCTGAGGCTTGGAATAAAAGAGCAACTGTACTTTATATGTTAGGAGAATTTCAAAAATCACAAGATGATATCGATAAAGTTTTAGAGTTAGAACCAAGACATTTTGGTGCTTTAGCAGGGCAAGGTTTAGTAAACATTCAGTTAAAAAATTTTGAAAAAGCAATTAGAAGCTACAAACAAGCTCAAGAGATTTATCCGTCCATGCGATCTCCAGAAATCATGATAAAACAAATCGAAGATTTGATGAAAGAACAAACAATTTAAAATGTGTGGACGATACGTTGTCAAAAATCCAGTTACTAAAACTAGTTCTCTAGTTAAATCTGCAATTCAGGTTGAGGATAATGAAAACTATAATGCTCATCCTTATCAAAAACTTCCAGTTATAAAAAAATATAAAAATGGAAATACCTTAGAAGCTTTGAAATGGGGTTTAGTTCCAAGTTGGGCAAAAGATAAAGATTTTAAAGCTCTGATAAATGCAAGATTAGAAACTATTGATGAAAAGGTTTCTTTTAAAAAATTGATTAAAAACAATCGATGTGTTGCTGTTGCTGATGGATTTTATGAATGGAAGAGGGAAGAGAAAGAAAAAACACCTCATTACTTTACTCGTGAAGATGCCAATACTATTTATTTTGCAGGGATATTTGAAGATGATCAATTTTGTTTAATTACAGAAGAAGCAAAAGAAAATATTAAGGAAATTCATCACCGACAACCAGTTATTCTTAATCAAGCTGATGTTAATAGATATCTTAATTTAGAATTACAAGGATCAGTGTTTCTAAACGAACGTAAATCACCTAATCTTGTTTTTCATGAAGTATCTAAAGATGTTAATAAGCCTACAAATAATTCTGCATCTTTAATTCAAAAAGAGAAAAGCTTATGTTAGGTTTTATTTCATGAGGCAATTTTTAATAGTATTGGTTTTAATCTTTAGTCTTCAATCATTAACGAAGTCTGATGAAATTAGCGACTTCGAGATGAACGGAATAAGTATCGGTGATAGTTTATTTGAGCATTTTAGTAATGAAGAAATATCAAACGCACTGCAAATGAAATATCCAGGTAGTGACAAATATATCAAATATCAATTTATTAGCAAAAATAGCGAATATGATAATATCTCCTTTCATATAAAAAAAAATGATCCCGAGTATAAAATTTACGAAATTTCGGGTGGTATATTTTTTACTAATAATTATTCAAAGTGTGAAAAGCATAAAGAAATAGTAATAAATGATATAAAATCAATTACCCAAAATTTGATCGAAGATAGTTATAGGTTTTTTTATAAAAAAGTTGAGGACGGAAAAAGTTATGCTGATGTAGTCCAATTTAAATATAATAACGGTGACCTCATTAGAATGTGGTGTGTTAATTGGTCAGAAAAGGTTGAGAAAAATTTAAATTACGGTGATAATTTTTCTATTTCTTTATCACCAATTAAACATATGAATTGGATTAATAAACAAGCATACTAATGATCACAAATCACTGTCCTTAAAACCTGTGTCTTATGGTATGACTATTTGAGCAATCAATATTAATTTCAATTTCTAAGTAATCTTGACACAAATAGTACATAGTAGAAAATGTTAAATATGAGGATAGTTTTATCAATTTTGGTTTTAATCTTCAGTCTTCAATCATGGACCAAGGCTGAGGATATCAATAATTTTGAAATAGAGGGTATGAATATTGGAGATAGTCTTTTAAATTATATGAGCATCAATCAAATCAAGAATGATTTAAAAGAACAAATTAATTGGCCACACACTGATAAAAAATTTCAAAGAGTAGAGAAGTATGAGGGATACTTCGAAAATTATGAGTATGTTGCATCAATAATAAAGCCAGACGACCCAGAATATAAAATTTATGGACTTAGTGGTATGCTAGACATAAACGACCCAGACAAATGTAATAGTTTAAAACAGGAGATTGTAAGTTCTTTAAAGTCTATATTTAAAAATGCAGAAATTTATAATTGGGAAGACACACTACGACAAGATCCAAGCGGAAAAAGTATGGCGGTTGGTGTTGAATTTTATTTGCCAAATGGTTCTGCTTCTGTTGTCTGTTATAATTTTACAGAAGAATCTAATATTCAAAGTGGTTTAGATGTGTCTATTTCAAATAAAGAATTTGATGATTGGTTGTTAAGTTTTAATTGAATAGGCTTGATATTCATAATCACCAGATTTAGTGAACTAATCATATAGGTTACCAAAATTAATCTCAACTTTTCAACAATATTGACATACCCAGGTCATAGTGAGAAAGTCTTAAGCATGAGAATATTGTTATCTGTATTGATTTTAGTCTTAAGTTTTCAATTCTCGACAAAGGCTGATGATATTAGAGATTTTGAGATTGAAGGTTTAAGTATTGGGGATAGTTTGCTTGATTTTTTTGATAAAAATCAAATTGATAATTTTTTAAATTATGATGAGAGTACAGATTTAAAGTTTCGAATATCCGAATTTTCTGAAACAGACGATTTTAAAATAAATAATTATGATGCAATGCAGGTTTATTACAAGCCTAATGATAAAAAATATTTAATTTCAGGTATTAGAGGAGCACTTTTTTGTAAAAGTAAAAGTGAATGTATAAATCAGCACAGTAAAATAATTAATGATTTAAAAAATTCTTTTTCTGCTTTTAAAAACTCAAGATCAGAAAAAATTAAACACCCCGATGACATATCAGGCAAAAGCACTGTTGAACTTTTATTTTTAAACTTAAATAAAGGATATATTACAGTTAGATATACTGACTGGTCTAATAAAGTAGATTTTTCAGATAATGTTGATGTTGAAATAGGAACTACAGAATTGGAAAAATGGGTTAGAAGTAATTATGGAAATAATTAACAACGTAAAACTTTCTTAATACTTGGCCTATTCAGAAATCTTGACACATAAACTATACAGTGAGAAGTTCTGACATGAGAATATTTTTATCAGTTTTAATTTTAATCTCTAGCCTTCAATCCTTTGTCAGAGCTGATGATATTAGGGACTTTGAAATAGAAGGAATGAGTATTGGTGATAGTTTATTAGACTACTTAAAAAAAGATGAAATTCGAAAAAATTATATAGGCACAAGTTCAAAAAAATTTGTTTCAAGTTACAATATAATTAATTCTGAAACCTACGATGGATTTCAGTTTCATTACAAAAGTTTAGATAAAAATTTTAAACTATACGCAATTTCAGGAATAATAGAATATTCAAATTCAGATATTCAGAAATGCCATAAAAAAATAAATAAAATTTATTCTGAGATAAAAAATATGTTTCCAAATGCAGAGAGTGAAGAAGAAATTTTATACGATCATCCATCAGACCAAAAAGGTGATAGTAAAGTCTTTGAATCAAATTTTGTGTTAGACGATGGTTCTGAAATTAAATTGCAATGCACTAAGTGGAGTAAAGAAATGCAATCAGAACATAATTGGTTTAGTCACCTTCGAATAGCAGTTACAACAAAAGAATTTTTGGATTGGTTAGATGAAGTTTACTATAACTAACACTCAGCCCTCAATCCCCCAGTCTAGTAGCTTGATCACCTTAGTTGATTAATTAATTAAAATTATAGGAAATCTTGACACGTATAGATCATAGTGAGAAAGTATTTTTTATGAAGATATTTTTATTAGTTTTAACTTTAATATTGGGTTTCCAATCATCGATTAAGGCTGATGACATTAGAGACTTTCAAATAGAGGGTATGAGTATTGGGGATAGCTTACTTGATCATTTAACTGAAGATGAAATTATAAATTCTAAAAGAAATTATTTTGAAGATCAAAGAAAATATTATGTTGTTGCTAAATTCAAAAACTTAAAAAAATATGAAATTGTAGATATATATTTAAAAACTGGCGATAGAAAATATATTATTAGAACTCTTGGTGGTTTAATGAGTATCAATCTTAATAAATGCCTGGAAACAAAAGAAGAAATAAAAAAAGAATTTGACGAAATATTTTCTAACTTAAAGTCGTCCGAACATATTAAAAAACATGAATTTGATAAATCTGGAAATTCAAAACAATATCAGCAAGTTTATTATTTTGGTGATGGATCAAAAAGAGATAATCATATAAGAATTGAATGTGATAATTGGTCCAAAAAAATTAAAAAAGAAAAGGGTTTCGAGGATGGTCTAAACATTGTAGCAATGACAACAGAAATTCTTGATTGGATTTACAGTGGTTATAAATAATCATGAATAGATTAATACTAATTCTTATCTTAACGTTTAGCTTTCAATCACTGACCAAGGCTGATGATATCAGTGAATTTGAGATAGAAGGAATGAGTATTGGGGATAGTGCTTTAGAATATTTTACTAAGCATGATATAAAAAAAAATTCTAAGCCATATTATAAAAACAAAAAATACACTCCAGTTGAGAATAATGGTTATCCTTTTTTTAAAACTTACTATGCTGTAGATTATGCTTTTTTATCAAATGACTCAAAATACAAAATTGTAATGTTAAAAGGAATCATTGATTATAGAAATAAAGATATGAAAAAATGCAAAAAAGAATTAAATGATATATATATTGAACTCTCATTATTATTTGAAAATTGGGTGAAAGGAGATATCAATACAAAAATTCACAACGCTGATCCTTCAGGAAAAAGCACATATACATCAGCTGCGTTTTGGTCTGATGAAGGTGTTGTTGCAGTAGCTTGTACAGATTATTCAGAAGAATCTGGATGGATGGATCATCTAAGTGTTGCTATCAAAACAAAAAAATTTAATGATTTTTTACAAATAGCATATGATTAATTCTGAACGGTCTTTATGATCTCAGTTACATTAGTTTATTCAACTGAATTTCTAATCTTAATTTAAATTTTGATAAAATCTTGACAAACATAAGGTTTAGTTTGAAAGTATTATTTATGAGGATATTTTTATTAATATTAATTTTAATCTTTAGCCTTCAATCTTTGACGAAGGCAGATGATATAAGAGATTTCGAAATCGAGGGGATGAGTTTATATCAAAGTGCTTTAAATTTTTTTTCTGAGACTAAGATTAAAAATAGTGAGGAAGATTATTATCAAAATAAAACTTTCAAAACAGCAACTATTGATTCTAGAAATTTTGAAGTTTATCAAGATGTACAAATTTCTTACAAAGTTGGAGACAAAAAATACATTTTATATGATATAAGTGGAATAGTTGATAAAAAATATGACATTTGCCTTGAAGAAATTAAATCCATATCCGATGAATTTGATAAAATGTTATCTAAGACTAAATTCGAAGATTTATATACATTTAAACACGATGAGGATCCTTCTGGTAAGAGTTTAGTAAGCGATATGTATTGGGAGTTTGATAATGGAGATAAAATTCTATTAGCTTGTTACAAATGGAATCCTGAATATGAAAAGAGTTATGTGGATGAAATGAGAATTACTATTAGTTCTAAAGAGTTTGATCAATTTTTATTAAATGAATAAATATAAGAATAACTTTAAAAACATTTTTTTTATTTCTAAATTTTTAATAGTTATTATTTTAATCTTCAGTTATCATTCACCAGTTAAAGCTGACTATATAAAGGATTTTGAAATAGAAGGCATGACTGTTGGTGAAAGTTTATTAAATTATTTATCAAAAACTGATATTAAAAAGAAAATTAAATCAAAAAATTCTTATATATACCCCAACAATTCATTCGCTACTCTAATGTATAACAAAAGTAATTTGAATATTTATGATGATATAGGAGTGATTATAAAGCCAAATGATAAAAATTATATCATTCATGCCCTTGAAGGAACTATTTATTTTAAGAAAAACAAATGTTTAAATAAGCAAAATCAGATAACAAGTGATTTAAAAGATTTTTTTAAAGATATTAAATATGATTTTGTTGAGTATAATAATTTAAATTATATTGGGGATGAAACTGGCGAGAGCAAAGTTACTTACAAAGATTTTAATTTTAGTGATGGTTCAGCCATAAGAGTTATTTGCTGGACACTTAGTGAAAAATTTAAATCAAAAGGTCAAATAGATGCATTAGTTGTCGCTGCAAACTCTATTAAATTTATGAATTTTCTTAATAACAATATGTAAAAGACTTAATTTAGTAAATAATATAAATACTATTTTTTTAATTTAATCGACTGTCCAAATTTATTTTTTTTCTTTTCACCTTCTGAGGCTAACCAAATTACTAATGGAATTATTCCAATTATAGTTAGTGCAATTAATTGCCACCAACCTGATTTGTTGACATCATGAAGACGTCTGCTAGCAGCAGCAATACTTGGGAAAAAAGTAATAGCTACTGCAACCCAGTACATAAAACCATTTCCACTTGTATCACCTAAAGCTGAGTCCCAAAGGGTTCCAGCAAATTCTAAGATGATGCAAAATAATATAAACCACCAATATTCTGATCTAGAACCTCTTCCATTAAAGTTAAAATAATTTGCAAAACAGTATGAGATTGATTGTCCAAATGTCATTGAATTAATTTAGTATTTTTTTAAAAAAATGTAAAATAATTTGAAAAAAACCAAAAATTAAACCTATTAATAGAGGAATTATTATCCATAAACTTAATGTTCCTAAAACACATACAGATCCAATGGTAAAATCAAAAGGAATGGTACATCTATCTACTGTAATTACTCTTGCAAATGCATAACTTTGAAGAATTAAAAAAAACCCAACTATAAATATAATAAACTTTTTTGTTTTCATAATTATAATATAGGAGAAAATAAAATAATTACTTGTCCAATCGATTACTTTATTTTGGACATTTAATGATTAAAAAAAATTTGAAGAGTTAAAATTAAATACAAAATACCTCCCCAAATTTTAATCATTTTGTTAATTTGCATAACTTTTTTTTGATTTTTTGAAATAAATTTTGAAAAGGCAATACTTAGAAATACTGGGATACAACAAAATATATATGAAAGTAATATAAACCAATCAATTGCAGTCAAATATTCAAGTTTTGGAATATCATCTTGAAATACGAAATTATATGCAATCAATGCAAGTAGAGCAATAATTGATGTATTTAATCTAACTTCATATTTTTCTGTAGGTATCCATAAAACGTACCAAGCAACACATAAAATTAAAAATACCGGCAACATTATCTTTAACAAATAATGCTGGAAGTTTCTTACAATAGTTAATTCAATATCAAGGACATTTTGAGAAATTGTCTCAATTTCATTATTATATATATTGTATTCTTCGCCAACCAATATTTTACTTTTAACCTCAATACCATTTTCAGGAATTTTCCATTCTTTAAGTTTGTTGATTTCTGGTTTCAAAAATTTTGATAAGTTTAGATAAACTCCAGCTTCAGGGCTTATAAAAGTGAGAGAACCAACATCAGGCCTAGGATCAGATTGATCAAAATTTCTATTTGTGAGATTTTTTAATCCAGAGTTCAATCTAATTATAAGTTTTTGTTCATCAAAAGGAAATTTTCTAAAATCAAAAGATTGTCTAAAAAAACCAACACCCTTTTCAGTTCTTAAGGTTTTTAAAATATTGTTATCGACTGTAATTTGAAAAACAGGGTTTGCAATAAACTCTTTATTTTTAAATCCTTCTCTAACATCTGCATCATATCTAAATTCATCAAATTCCACTGTTTGCAAAGGCCAATCATCATAACCTCTTGCATCGCGACAGACATTAATTAGCCTATCACTGTAAAATTTAGATTTTTTTAAAACTTTGTTTAAATCATTTCTAATATTTGTTAATTTTGCATCAAATGTAGCTTCTAAAATACCTTTAGTAGTGTCAATATTTTGGATGCTAATAATTTCGAAATTAGATAACTTAAAGTTGTTGAATTTATAAGGTTTTGAAAAGATTTTAAGAGTTTTACCATTATCTAATTCATACTTATTTTCTCCAGCTAAATAAGTAAGTTTTGTTAAATCAACATCATTCAATTGAGAAAGATCATAGTTATTAATTTTTTTAATTGAAGTTTTGTTTGGAATAAAATTTTTGTTATCAAATAAAGCATATCTAATTATTGGAAAATTATTTTGATCTCGTTTGATAATAATTTTCTTATCTTTTTTATTCCATGCATAATCAAAATGAATTCCAGAGTCATTTCTCGTTTCATTGTATTCAGAATTTCTATCATCATTATCAATTAAATATTCTAAAATTTCATTATCACAAAGAAATTGTGTTTTTTGTTCAGACAATGATGTAGAAGAAAAAAAAATTAAGAAAAATAATGTAATTAAACTTAACTTTAAATTATTTAGTATTTTAATTTTCACAATTTTAATTTAATTATTAATGATATCGATGTAAATTAAAGAATTATTTTTATGGTTAAAATTAGAAAAACAGCTTCTGTCGAGAACGGTATAATGCAGGTTTTAAATATATTAAGTGATGAAGAAATTCAGGAAGCGATAGGAAAAACCTCCTCATATCTTAGAAAATGTAGTAACCCAGATGATCCTCAAAGACACATTGATCATCACGATTCTATTAAACTTGATATTGCATGTATTAAAAAAGGGAAAGCCCCACCATTATTAAGCTCACATCAATATATTGTAACTAACGTTTCAGATAGTTTAGACTCTCATAAACATAATGATATTGATGAAATGCTTGTGAAATCTACTATCCTTCATGGCAAATTAACAGAAGTAGTTAAACAAGCGGAAAATGAAAAAAGTGACAAAGGTATACAGATATCAAAATTAGAGAAAAAAGAAATTATGGAAGCTATTAAGAATTTAGAAGATAAAATTATGAAAATAAAAATTACAGTTGATCAAAAATAGATTTTATACGTTCTTAAATTTGTCCCACTCTCCATCTTCATTATAATCATAAGCAATTACATCAGTAACTCCATCCTCATCTTCATCAATTTCTGCCTCATCAGGGTTACCATTGTTATTAGTATCAAATAAAATTACTTCAAAGTTATTATCTTCATTTTTATCAATACCAACTATTTCAATTACACCATCCTCATTTTTGTCAGCATATACTTTTTCATAAATACCATTATTATTTGCATCAACTAACCATCCATCAATCGTTCCATTTTTATTCATATCAACTTCTATTGCTTCTGATAAATCAATTGATCCTTTTTCAGATTTTTTCTTTTTCTTTTTCTTTATCCAGGTATTTCCCTTATCTTTTTTTTGAATGTATTTACTTTTTTTCTTTTTTAATGGTTTTGGTTTTTCATTAATAAAATCAATCACATCATTAATTGCTATTGCAAAATTTAAATTTTCTCCTTCAGAAGTAAAAGTATTTAGACCAATTAATTCTTTGTTTTTGTTAAATAAAGGACCACCAGAGTTTCCAGGGTTTATTGCTGCTTGAGTTTGAATAACATTTGCAGCATGTCTCGAACCTTCATACTTCCAATTATAATTAGGTCTTACTTGACTTATCATTCCTGATGTGAAAGTCCAAAGTAGTCCCTCTGGATGACCAATTGCAAAAGAAGTTTGTCCTGGTCTAATTTTATTAAATTTACCATAAGTTATGGGTTTTAGCCTGATAGGTAAATTTTCAACCTCTAACATAGCAAGATCTTTAGTTTTATTTACTTTAATTAGTTTTGCATTGTATGACTCAACTTTTGAAATCAGATAGCTTTCATCAACCATATTTTTTGGTTTAATCCAGACATTTAATTGATCAGCACCATCAATTACATGCCAATTTGTTATGATTTGAAGTTTTCCCTTATTATTAATTACAAATCCAGATCCAACACCTTGTATTCTTTTATTTTTTCTATTACCGATAAAGACAACACTTTCGGAGAAATCATCATAAATATCCTCAGCACCCTTAAACTTTGGCTGACTTCTATTTTTGTTGTTTTTGATTATTTCTTTTTCTTTAATTTTTAAAGCTTCATTTAATTCATAAATATTTTCTAAAAGAATTTCAGCACTCTCTACATCAATCAAATTAGTATCATTTACAGCATATGATGCCTTAGACACCACTTTAGCACTGTTTACATCTCTAATATCAAAAGCATTTGATTTATTTGAAATAAACAAAAATAAAATAAATATTAAAAATAATTTCAAATTCATATTATTTTTTAGCTATAAAAATAAAATCACCTCCACCATGACCCCATGTTGGTGGATTATATAAAAATGGTTGTTGATCCATACCCGCATGAGCAATATGTATTCTATAACCAATTGTTGTAAGATTTATTGCAGTTTCATTATTTTTTAATGACTCTATAAAAGTAAGAGCAAATATTGAATGTTTGCCTTTTCCACTATCTTCTACAGGTTCGTTACTACCAGATGTTAAAACAACCCTGGCTCTTCTGTCTAATAATTTTTTAAATGCTTTGTTTTTTCTTCTCTCCAAATTTTCAGGTGTATCTTCAATCATATTTATACCTTTAAATTTTGAGCCAACATAACAAGAGTCTACCATCACCGCTAAATGATGAGCTGGTATTTCCTCTAAAAAAATATTTAAATCTTTTATATTTATCCAGTCACGCGGGTCCCAATTTTTGTTACCATCTACAGGTATCCAATATGATTGATTGCCTTTGATATCTCCATGTCCAGAATAATAAATTAGCACATAATCTTTGTCTGTTGTTATTTTAGATAATTCTATAAATGCTTCAAATAGTTTATCTCTTGTAGCATCTAATACTGTTATTATTTTTTCAAATTCATAATTTTTTTGTAAAATTTTTTTTATTTCGTTAACATCATTTTTTGGAGATGTTAAACTTGCCCAATTAACATAGTTAGAATTTCCAATTAATAGAGCATAATATTTTCCATTTGGTTCTATCGTTATATTTTCATCAGCTATATCTGGACTAGCATTAGCTAAAGTAGTATTACGGTTAGAATTTTTATATAAATCAATTTTAGCTACAGCAGCGTTTTTATTTGTGAAAAATTCAAATGTTACCTCATTACCCTCACTTGTAACACCATCTCCTTTGCCCACTGATCCAATTTGTCTAAATCCACCAGACATTTTTATACCATTTTTACATTGAAGAATAACTTCACCCATCAATTGTGATCCAATTGAACCAATTTGACTATCAACTTCGCATCTGTTTTTTTTATTTTCAAAATAAGCAATACCATCACTTTTCGAATGATATGATTTATCATCAAAAGCAAATAACTTTGATTTTTTATCTGAATTCACATAACCATATATGTACTCAGGTTCTTCCTTGAGCACAACAGCTGCAAAATAGAACTCAGCTTTTGGAAGATCATTAATTTTTTTATGTTTTTTTAATTTATCTTTAATGTCTTTTACTTTTTCTTTACTTTTTTTTGTGATCCACGATTTAGACTCTTTTATTTTTTCTTTAAGTTTTTTCTTATTTTCTTTAACTTCTTTTTTTTTAATCCAAGATGAAGTTTTTTCTTTTTCAACTTTCTTTACAGTTTCAGTTTTATCCTTTTTTTTAATCCAAGATGTTTCTGATTGAGCAAATGTGATTAAACCAAGAGTGATTGTTAATATTACAGCTAATTGCTTTAAAAAAGACATTTTTAATATTACATAAAAAATGACTAAGTTTAAATAATCTTTATTTTTTATCTAGGTAATCTTCCACCTGAATTTAAACAATCTTCAATTGAATTAAATGGCTTAAAATTCTTGGTTTGTTTGTAATATTGAGTACCTTCTTGATGACAAATATTGCTTGAAGATTTTTTGACTTTTGGATGGTTGTTTTGAACATTATCACATGCACTAATTAATAAAAATATTGTTAGAATCTTAGCAATTTTTACCATTTTATAAAATATCCAATTTAATAATTATTTAATTAAACTTGTTTTTCTAGTTCTGATATTTTCGTGACTTTCAATTATATTAATAATTAATTTGTCGTAATTAATATTGCGCTCAATGTAAGTAGATAGTTCAGAAGCATTAGAAAAAGTATTAATTGAGCTTAATAAGATTAATCCAGCAAAAAATTTACTATAAGAAAAAATTAATCTTGAAATAGATGAAAATAGTATTTTCATGATTTAATCTTTTCTCCCCTAACTAGTAGGGGAGAGTATTAAAGATTAGCTTTCCTCCTTTTCAAAGTTAATTAATACTGATCCAATTATTCCAAATATAATTGGTGAAAATCTAGATACAGAGCCCATAAATGGAGTAAGATTTATTCCGATCCACGATACCGCAAAGTCAGCTACTGCAAAAATTAGAAATAGGCTTCCTAATATTTGTAAAACTGAAAAATTATTTTCTTCTTTTTTTAATTTAGCTTTACTCATTTTTTTTCTCCTTTGGTTGTTGTTTGTCATGTCTCTTATTTAATTCATTATTGAAAATTTTCTTGTCCAGCTTTTAAAAAATTTTAGGACAGAATTTCTGTCCAGAAAAAAAATTTATCTTGGACAAGAAATAAAATTTTTTATCTCTAAATTAAGTTCATCAAAACAACAGGAGGAAAAAAATGAAACAAGTAACTGAAAAATTTAATTGGGAAGATTTTCCAGTTCAAAAAATTGAAAAAAAACACGATATTAAAGGTGTTGCTAAACGAGAAGCTTTAGTGGAAGAACCTTGTTCTTTAAGCAATGGCAATGTTATTGAAGGAGAAATAAAGCAGGAAGCTGATAATTACATTCATAAACATCAAACTAAGCTTAGAAAATACCTAGAAAAAGTTGAAGATAATCAAAATAAATTATCTAGCTATTTACAGCAAAATCATTTTGATCCAATTGTTAATAGCTTAGATTCAAAATTTCATTCAAAAGCAAATGAGAAAGAAATAGCTTTAAATGATCTTCACAATAATTATAAAACTTTTAAAGAAGAGCAAAATCAATTTAGAAAATATCATCAATTAAGTAGAGAACCAAACTTTGCTACTGCTGGAAATACAATTAAACACTTGGGTTTAATTTTAATTCTTTTTTTAGTTGAAGCATTTCTAAATGGTTCAATGCTTCAAGGTGCTCTTGTAGGTGGTCCAGTAGAAGGTGTGGGTACAGCTGTTGCTGTTGCAGGATTGAACTGTTTAGCATCTGGATTAGCTGGATATTATATTTTTAAAAAAATAAATCATTTAGAGAAGAAAACAAAAATCTTATGGGGTTTCTTTGCTATGGTTTGGACTACATTTATAGTTTATCTAAATTTTTGTTTAGGAGCCTATAGGTCTAAATCAGAGGAGGTCTTTCAAAAAATTTATGGAAGTGCTTCTGAAACTCAAAGCTTATCTGTTGAGCAAAGTTTAGAAACTCTTTCTAAAGCCATAACACCTTGGAGCAGTGAAATAGAGTTTATGTTTGTTGGTCTAATGCTAGCATTTGTAGGTATATTTTTTGCAGTCTTATCAATTATAAGTGGCTTATTGTACAACGATACTTATCCTGGTTATGGTAACGTTGGAAGAAAAGTAAATAATTACAAAAATAAAATAAGAAAAACTTTTAAATCTTATGCAAAAGATATTTCAAAATTATTTGCACAACACAATAAAAAGCTTCAAGAAACTTTTGATAACATTAGAAAAAAAGAATTAAATTATTGGGATACTAATACAAATATAATTCAAAAAGAGTTTGTAAACTACGAGCAGAAAGTAAATTCTGTTCAACGAGGATCAAAACATATCATTGATGAGTATAGGAAGGAAAATATTAAGGTAAGAAAATCAAGTCCTCCTAGTTACTTTGATAAAGAGTATAGTTTATCTGAAGAAGTTAAATGTCCTCTTAAAGTTTTTCCAGACATTAGTTTTCACTACATGTCTGATCAGGAAAGAGAACAGAAGAAACTTAAATTCTTAAATTCTATAGATATCAATTTTAAACAGTCAGAAAAAGATATTGAAGAATTACAAAACGTTTCAATCAACAAACAAAAGGAGTTACATGAAAAATATAATACTAATTAAATTTTTAATTATACTTTTATTCAGTACAACAAATAGTTTTGCTGGTAAGTATCCTAACATTCCAAAAGGAATTGATCAGAAGACTTACTGTGATGATAAAGGTGGTAAGTACGGTCATGTAATTATAGTAATGGATCTAACTACTGATTTAGATAAAGCAAGAATTGAGTTCATAAAAGATCAGGTTTTTTCTAAGGAATTCTATTTGAATTATAAGCCCTTTACTAAATTTTCATATTTCTTGATTGATCATAATGAGCCAACTAAGCAAAAGTTTTTGTTTTCTAAGTGTAGACCAAAAACAGGAAATGTTAATTTTAGCAAACTTGAAAAAGCTTCATTATTTGAAAATAGAAAAGTATTAGAAAAATATGGTGATAAATTTTTCAAAGAAGGAGAGGAAATTCATCAGCTTATATTTCAGAATACTAAAGAGTCTGACTTTAGTTATATTTATGAGTCAATCGCCTATATTTTTCAAAATCCAAAATCTGATTTTGATCCAAATCATTCGCATAGAGAGTTGATTTTGGTTTCAGATTTAATGCAAAATACAAAAAGATTGTCATTTTACAAAGCATGTAATGCCAGTTCAAAAAATGCATTATGTCCATCATTTGATGATTTTATGAATAATTTAAGTGATAAAGATTATTTGATTGCAACATCTCCTAATGGACAAAATATAAATTTGAAAATAGTTTATTTAAATAATCGATGCGAAACTAATAAATCTTTGGATAAATCACTTAAATTGTTGTGGGAAAATTATTTTAAAAGTAGGAACTT
>QCGU01000013.1 GCA_003278165.1 Pelagibacteraceae bacterium AG-390-A02 | reverse complement strand
TAACTTTAGCACCTAATGATTTTAATAATTCAGGCCCTGCTTTATAACCAGCTCCATTTGCACAATCAATAACAATTCTTAATCCTCTTAAATTGAACTCTTTTGTAAAATTTTTTTTTAAAATTTTAATATATTGTTTAGTTCCTGTTTCTAGTCTTTTAACTCTTCCTAACTTTTCAGGACTAGAAAGATTATTTGATACTTTTTTATCTATAAGACCTTCAATTTTTTTTTCTATTTTATCTGATAATTTCATTCCATCAGGACCAAATAATTTTAATCCATTGTCGTAATGAGGATTATGAGAAGCTGTAATCATAATACCCATATTAGCCTTCATTTCTTTTGTAAGCATAGCCAATCCATTGGTTGGTAAAGGACCCAAAGTATAAACATGCATGCCAGCAGAAGCCAAACCAGAAACGAGAGCAGGTTCGAGTGTATATCCTGACAATCTTGTATCTTTTGCTATTATTGCTGTTTGTTTTTTTTTCTTTTGAGATTTAAAATATGTGCCACTGGCTAGTCCAAACTTAAAAAACATATCTCCATTAATATGTTTACTATTAATAGCACCTCTGATTCCATCAGTTCCAAAGTATTTTTTTGCCATTATTTATTTATTATCTCTTTAAAAACTTTAATTGCTTGCATAACTTCATTAACATCATGAATTCTTAAAATCTGAACTCCTTGTGTCATCAAATATAATGATGACGATATTGTTCCTCCAATTCTTGTAAAGCTATCATTTTTTTTTGAAATATCTTTAATAAATTTTTTTCTAGAGTTTCCTACAAGTATAGGAAATCCTAATGAATGGAAGATAGAAACGCTCCTAATTAAATTCATATTATGTTTCAGTTTTTTTCCAAATCCAATTCCAGGATCTAAAATTATATTATTATGTTTAATCCCTTTAGATCTTAGAAGTTTAATTTTTTCCTCAAAAAAATCATAAATATCCAATAGCTCATTCTTATATTTTGGATTTTTTTGCATATTTTCTGGTGTTCCAAGCGTATGCTGAATGACAAATGGAATTTTGTATTTTTTTAATATACTTATTGTTTCTGGATCAAAACTTAAACCTGAAACATCATTAATTAGTTTTACTCCTAATTTAATTCCATTTTTCATTATTTCAGATTTTCTAGTATCCAAAGAAATTGGAATTTTTTTTACAATAGATTTTAAAATCTGATTAATTCTTTTCCATTCATCTTCTTCGTTTACTTCCTTTGAGCCTGGCCTTGTAGACTCCCCTCCAACATCTATTAAATCTGCACCATCATTATATAGTTTAATAGCATGACTTATTCCTCTTTTCTTTGTATTGAATTTGCCTCCATCTGAAAAACTATCAGGAGTAATATTTAAGACACCTAATATATTTGGAACTTTTTTAAATTCT
Source organism: Pelagibacteraceae bacterium AG-390-A02 (assembly GCA_003278165.1). Lineage (GTDB taxonomy): Bacteria > Pseudomonadota > Alphaproteobacteria > Pelagibacterales > Pelagibacteraceae > Pelagibacter. Next base: position 32,541 of record QCGU01000013.1, on the reverse strand, counting down.
AAATTAGAAAAATTTTTTTTTTTAGTTTTAATTTTTTTTAAATCTAAATAAACTTTTCTCTTTAAATCATTTGGTAAATATTTGATTTGATTTATAGAAATTTTTTTCTTCGATTGTCTTGTTATTATTTCAACATGATCAAAAGATATTTCTTTGATTTGATGTAATGGTATAGTTTTTTTTTTACTAACTAGAATTTTTGACTGATTACCATAATAGAAATTACACACTCTTGTGTAATATCTTTGCATTATAAATTAATGAACAATTTTTGGTTTTAGACCCATAGCTCCTAAAGCTGAGTCATGATCATCTTTTGAGTCTTGATTTTCTAAAATTTTATCTTTTGGATATAAGTTTTTATTAATTATATTTTCAATCTCCTCACCTGTTAAAGTTTCGTAAGTTATTAATGCCTTAGCAATTTTATGTAAATCATCAATCTTCTCAGTCAAAATTTTCTTTGCCTGATTATACCCTTCGTCTACAAGTTTTCTAATTTCTTTATCAATTTTTTGAGCAATTTCCTCTGAAACTGATTGAGTTTGAGTAACTGATCTACCCAAGAAAACTTCTTCTTGATTTTCCCCATATTCAACTGGACCCATCTCCTCACTCATACCATATTTAGTTACCATCGCTCTTGCAAGTTGAGTAGCTTGATTTATATCTGAACCACTTCCTCCACCTGCTCCTGTAGATATATTATCTTTTCCGAAAATTAATTCTTCCGCAACTCTTCCTCCAAAACAGACTGCCAGTCTTGCTTTTAGATATTTGATTGAATATCCATGTTTGTCTCTTTCTGGTAAATTCATAACCATTCCAAGCGCCCTTCCTCTTGGAATAATTGTAGCTTTGTGAATTGGATCATAGCTTGGCATATTAAATGAAACTAAAGCGTGACCACCTTCGTGATAAGCAGTAAGTTTTTTTTCATCTTCAGTCATAACCATTGATCTTCTTTCAGCGCCCATCATTACTTTATCTTTTGCTTCCTCAAATTCTAATAAAGTTACAATTCTTTTGTTCTTTCTAGCCGCTAATAATGCAGCTTCATTTACTAAGTTTGCTAAGTCAGCTCCAGAGAAACCAGGAGTTCCTCTTGCTATAGTTCTTAAATTAACGTCTGGTGCCATTTTAATTTTTTTCACATGAACTTTTAAAATTTTTTCTCTTCCAATAATATCTGGATTTGAAACAACTACTTGTCTGTCAAATCTCCCTGGTCTCAATAGCGCTGGATCAAGAACATCAGGTCTATTTGTTGCTGCAATTATGATTACTCCTTCATTAGTATCAAAACCATCCATCTCTACTAATAATTGGTTTAAAGTTTGTTCTCTTTCATCATTACCTCCACCTAAACCTGCACCTCTACTTCTTCCCACAGCATCTATTTCATCAATAAATATAATACATGGAGAATTTTTTTTACCTTGTTCAAACATATCTCTTACTCTTGATGCACCGACACCAACAAACATTTCAACAAAATCTGAACCTGAGATAGTAAAGAAAGGAACTCCTGCTTCGCCTGCAATAGCTCTTGCTAATAAAGTTTTTCCTGTCCCTGGAGGACCTACAAGCAAAGCGCCTCTTGGTATCTTTCCACCAAGTCTACTAAATTTTTTAGGATCTTTTAAAAATTCCACAATTTCTTCTACTTCTTCTTTTGCCTCTTCTACACCAGCAACATCATTGAATGTCACTTTGCCTTTAAGTTCATTCATCATTTTAGCTTTAGACTTACCAAATCCCATCGCTCCACCTTTTCCACCTTGCATCTGTCGCATGAAAAAGATCCATACGGCGATTAATAAAAGCATAGGGAACCAAGAAAGTAATACACCGAATAATGAAGGCATTTTTTCTTCTAATGGAGCTGCAGAAATGCTCACACCCTTATCTGATAATTTTTCTATTAAGTTAGGATCATTTGGGGCATAAGTAGAAAAGGAGTTTCCATTTGAGTAAACACCTTTGATATTGTTTCCTTGTATCTCTACCTTTAAAATTTCCCCATTTTCAACTGAAGTTAAAAAATCTGAAAATATTATTTGATTTCCTCCTCTGATGTTTGATTGAGGATTTTTAAACATATTATAAAGACCAATAGTTAAGAAAACTATTATTCCCCACATAGCGAGATTTTTTAAATTCATGCTTATAAGATAAGAATTATTGTAAATTAAACAAGTGACAAAATAACTGCAAATTTCACGATATTAACGCTCTTTATACACTATCACAGTTCTGTTAATTTTTTTTATAACACAATTTCCAAGTGTAGTTTTAAAAGTAATTTTATTCTCTAGATTTTCTAAAATATTGACAATTTTTTTACCCCTAGGTGGAAAGTATTTTTTTCCGACTAACTGTAAAATCTGTGAAAATGACCTGAACAAAACTTCTTGTGGAAAATTAAAAAATTCTTCGTTCAAAACAATTTTATTCTCATAAATAATCGAATTTTCCCTCAAGTTTTTTTTACAAAAGAACTGTATTGATTGGTCAACACTTTTTAAATTCTGAATTGATAATTTAAATTTATTTTTATCTAAACCTTCATTCTCAAGATTTTTAATCAAATTTCTTATTCTTACTCTTGTAAAAATTTCATTTTTATTTGATGGATCCTCTACATATTTATTAAATACTTTTTTAGAAATGTAGATTAAATCCTTTTTTTCAATTTGTATTAAAGGTCTTAAAATATTTACTTTGTTAATTGAAGTTTTTTTGTCTAAAGATACGATACCTTTTAAACCACTACCTCTTAAAAGCCTTATAAAAAAATTTTCATAAACATCATCTTCATGATGACCGAATAAAATATGATTAATTTCGTGCTTTTTTGATTGATTGATCAAAATATTATATCTTTTTTTTCTTGCGAGAGATTGGATATTACTTTTGGGCTTTTTCCCATTCCATCTTAAAATATCTAAATCAATAGAAAAATCCTTTAAAAGGTTTTTTACAAATAAAGCTTCCACAGATGAATTGGTTCTCAATTTATGATCAACTAGAAAATATTTAACTTTCAAAGATTTTTTAATTGAATAAATTTTTGAGAAAAAAGCTAAAGCAAGGCTATCAGCGCCTCCTGATACAGCGACTGTAAAATTATTATTTAAATTTAAATTTTTTTCAAATTTATTATAGATTTTGTAAATTCTTTTATCTTTTAACTTAGTAAAAAGGTGTTTATGAATCTTGCTTGACGCATTCAAATTTTTTAGACTCATATTCTGCTTTTAATAATACTGACTTTTCTGCATTAGGATATTGTATACTTACACCATTTATCATTTTACATCCTTGATCTTTTTGACCAATTTGAACCATTGATACTCCTAGTCTTAATAAATTATCTGGAGCTTTTTTTCCTTTTGGATATTTTTGATAACCTTCAAGATAAGCTTCAGCAGCATCTGTATAAAGCTGTCTTATTCTAAATGTTTCTGCATACCAAAATTGAGCACTGCCTGCTAATTCATCATCAGGATTGGATAAAACAAATTCTCTAAAAGCTCTTTCAGCTGTACTATAATCTCCAACTTTTAAAAAGCTTGTAGCAAATTCGTATTGTTCTTTTGGAGTTAAATCTATTGGTAAAATTTTATCTTCTGATTGAAAAGTTTCCTCAACAATAGAGGCTGTTGTATCGACTGATTGAATTTGCTGGTTCTTCTCTGAAGTTTCCATATCTTTATAAGAGATTGTGCCTAAATCTTGTGGCTGTGAGCTTCCAGGAAGTATTTGCTTTTCAATTTTAGGTGCAGAACTCAATTGTTGATTGTTGTCAATGACATTAACAGAACTTAAATCATTTTCTATGTCTTGAAATCTTATCTGATTATCAGACTGTAGCTTGGATACTCTATTTGAAAGTTTATCAAGCTTAAAATTAATTTCCTCAAACTTATTAGTAAGTTCTCTAAACTGCTCTTCTACCTCTGATAATTTTAGCAAATGCCTGGTTAAGACATCTTCGGAGTTATTATCAAGATTTGCTACTGATTGCTTATTTGTATTATTTTCAATTTCAACTGAACCTGAGTAAACAGCTCTTTCAAGAGTTTTTAAGTCTTTTTTTATTAAATCTAAGATTTCATAAATATTGTGATTATCTGAATAAGCGTTCCCTGAAAAAAGAAAATTTAATATTAATATTAAACTTAATAAAATTGATCTAAAGAGTGATCTCATTAGTTTTTTATATGATTATATAAAGGCAAAAAAAAGACCCTAAAAATCCAAAAACTTTTAGGGTCTTTTTTAAAAAATTCTTTAATTTGCTTTAACAGTTACTGATCTTCTATTTTTTGACCAAGCTAAAGGATTTGAACCTGAATCAACTGGTCTCTCTTTACCATAACTGATTACTGTAATTCTGTCAGATGAAACACCGTAAGTCATTAAATAATCTTTTGCAGCATTAGCTCTTCTTTCACCTAGTGCTAAGTTATATTCCCTTGTTCCTCTTTCATCTGCGTGACCTTCTAAGACTACAGTAATGTTAGAATTTGCTCTTAACCAAGCAGCTTGGGCTCTTAAAGTTTCTCGCGAAGCTGTTGTTAATATAGATTCGTTTGTTGCAAAGAATACTCTGTCAGCAACACCATCTGCTAAATATTTTACGCTATCAGTTCCAACATAAACATCACCTTGCATTTGGCCTGCAATTTTTTCAATTTTAGTTACTTCTTCTTCTTTTTTTTTTGTTTCTTCTTTTTTTGTTTCTTCTTTTTTCGGTGCCTCTACAGCTACCTCTTTTTTTGTTGCACACGCTGTTAAAATTATTCCAGCAGAAATAACTACTAACGTATTTTTTAAAATTTTGTTTAATCTCATTAATTTGCTCCTTGGTGCTTTTTCAAATACTATCTTTTTCACAACTAATTAGATGTTTCAACCGAAAAAATCAAGAAATTTCATCTTATTCAAGGATAAATTGATATTAATTACTCAATAAAGACGACCAAGATGGGTCTGAAGCGTCTGTCTCAGTTTTGATCAATCTTTCATTATAACCAGTTAAATCAATAGACCACAATTTAGCAGAAAAACCCTCACCTTTAGAATTAGTTTTTGTTTCTCTATAAAAAATCAAAACTCTTCCATTGGGTGACCATGATGGGGCTTCTTGATAATAATTTTCTGTTAATAATCTTTCACCAGTTCCATCTGTTCGCATCACTCCAATATAAAATTTTCCTTTATGTAATTTCGTAAATGCAATTAAATCACCTCTAGGAGACCAAACTGGTGTACCATACAAACCATTCCCAAATGAAATTCTTTTTACATCACTCCCGTCATTTTTCATGACATAAATTTGTTGGTAACCACTTCTATCAGAATTAAAAGTTATATATTTTCCATCTGGTGAATATGAGGGTGATGTATCAATTGAAGGGTGGTTTGTTATCCTTTCAACCAAACGGGTTTCTAAATTCATTGTATAAATATCCGACTTACCATCTTTTGCAAAGCTCATGATTATTTTTTTTCCATCAGGTGAAAATCTAGGAGCGAATGTCATTCCAGGAAAATCTCCAACAACTTCTTGTGTTCCTGTTTCAATATCTAAAAGATAAACTCGTGGCATATTTTTAAAATAAGATAAATAGGTAACCATTTGACTTGCAGGGTTAAATCGTGGAGTGAGAACTAACTCGTTTCCCAAAGTAAGAAATTTATTATTCGCACCATCTTGATCCATAATTGCTAATTTTTTTATTCTTTGTGTTTTAGGTCCTTCCTCAGCTACATAAATTATTCTAGTGTCGAAATATCCTTTTTCACCTGTTAACCTTTCATAAACTTTGTCTGATATAATATGTCCAACTCTTCTCCAATTTGTTGGCACAGTTGTAAATGCCAAAGCCATCATTTCTTTTGCAGCAAGCACATCCCAAAGTCTAAACTCAACTCTTAACTTATCATTAATATAATTTACTTTACCTGTAATAAGAGCTTGAGCTTTAATTAAATTCCAATCCTCAAATCTTGGTTTTAAATTTGCTATATCTGGAGCTTGTAAAAATGCTTTTTTATCTAAAGGATTAAATAAACCTGAAGTTCTTAAATTATTTTCAACAATTAGTGATATCTCAGAACCTATGTTATCTTTATCTAAGATCTGTTCAAAATTCATCCTGGATGTTTCATCTATAGACAATGGTGATACAGCAAGTGGAAGAGGGTTTAAGTTTCCCCTTGTGATATCAACTTCAATTAAAGCTAAAGCTTTTATCGGAATAAAAATAAAGATAAGAATTATGAATTTTTTAATCATAAAATCTTTATACTAACCTCCTAACATCTCTCTTGCATCAAAATTTAATTGTAATTCCTTCCACCTCTCATAACCAGAAGCTGGAACTCTTAAAGGTTGACATAATCTCACTGCTCTTAAGGCGCTTTCTGCTAAGACTTTATAAAAACCTTGCCCAGGTTTATTCATTCTAGCATGATCTAAAATCTCAGTTTTGGTTACTGAACCATCTGGTTTAAGCTTTAATTTTATTCTAACTAATAAATTTTCATCATATGGCAAACCTAAAGGGATGCTCCAACAACCAAATATTTGGGCTTTTAAAGCATCTTCCTCACTTAAAGAAAGTTTAGAGTTTTCAATATTTCTTATTTGATCTTGAGTAACATCATTATTTGTTTTTACTATTTCTGCTGTTTCTTCTTTTGATTTATCAATCAATGCAGCAATATTATTAGGATCAAATAAATCTTTTTTTTCAAACTCAGATACTTGCTTTACTTCATTATCAACTTTTTCTGGGTTTTGTTTTTTTTCCTCTTTAGTCTTTATTTTCTTAACTTCTTTCTCTGGTAATGGCACTGCTTCGGGGTTTTGTTTTTCTATCTTTTTATTTTTTTTTTCAGAAACAACGGTCTTAGTTTTGGTTTTTTTTACTTTTTTGGGTGGTGCTTGTTCAGAAACAAGTTTTTTTTCTTTTTCTTTTACTTTTTCAATAATTTTTTTTGCTTTAGGCGCAAAAGGAATATTTGTTTCTTCTGTTATTTGAATTAATTCAACCGAGACTATAGGAGGAAGGTCTATTGGTTTTTTTGAGAGAAAAGGCAAACTTAATGCTGTAAGGATAACCAAAGATATGTGTAAAGCAGAGGATATAACTATACTACTACTCTTCACTGGTGCTACCTTTGTTTAAGAGGCTCAGAGATTAGCGCGACTTTTGTAAAACCAGATCCTGACAATAAACCCATTATCTCTAAAACCCTACCATAGTTAATAGTTTTATCACCTCTTACATAAATTCTTGTATCAGTTCTATTTTTCGAAACAGCTAAAACTTTAGCGATTATATTGTCATACTCAACTTTTGACTCTTGGATAAAAATTTCACCTTTTGCATTTATAGAAAGTGTTAAAGGCTCTGTTTCCTCAGGCAAAGAATCTGCAGAACTCTCGGGTAGATCAACTTGAACACCAACTGTTAAAAGGGGTGCTGTGACCATGAATATAATTAATAGTACTAACATCACGTCTACAAAAGGAGTAACGTTAATCTCACTCATTGGTTCCTTTGATGAGCGATTTAATTTAAAAGCCATTTTAAATTATTGTTAAAAATCTTTTTGAAAAATTTTCTAATTTTTCTGAATATTTTTTTGCGTCTGTGTTAAATTTATTGTAAGCAACTACAGCAGGAATTGCTGCTAACAGTCCTAATGCAGTTGCAAATAATGCTTCAGCTATACCAGGTGCAACTATTGCAAGACTAGTGTTTCTTGAAATTGCAATTGACTGAAAAGAATTCATAATGCCCCAAACTGTTCCAAATAATCCAATAAATGGCGCAGTTGAACCAACAGTTGCTAAAAATGTAAATCCCTTTTCAATTTTTGACATTTCTTTTTCTATTCCTCCCTCAAGGAATGCTGACATTCTCTCACTCAAATTTGTTTTGGATTTTTTCTTTAATAAGTTTTCCATGGCATTTTGGAATACCAAAGACATTGGATCTTCTAAATTACTTGGTAGACCATTATAAAAATTCTCAGCAGATTTAGAGTTCCAAAATTTTTCCTCAAATTCCTCAGAAGATTTATTTATTTTTTTAAAAAGTCTATATTTTTCTATAATCACCGCCCATGAATAAACTGAACAAAGTATTAGGCTAATCATTACTAATTTAACAATTATATCTGCTTTTAAAAATAAACTTAAAAGTGAAAAATCTGTATTTGTGCCAAGGTCAATTGCTTTTGCGGCTATATCTGCTTCCATAATCACTCATCACACTTAATTGTGTCATGAATTTGACTGTGTAAATTTAAAGATTACTCATTTTTATATGTTTCATGAAAATAACTGGCTAAAAGAATTGCATCAGCTTTATTAGAGTCTTTTTTTTTAGATAAATTTGAGGAAAAATAAGGAAATATCTCAATAGCTCTTGTCCTGCTGGCATCTTTTTCTGAGTTAATTAAATTAAAATATTTTTTCCATTTTGCTGGTCTTACAAAATAAATTGGCAACTGCATCGCACTACAAATACCTTTTAAAATTCCAAAAGATTGACCAAAATTAAACATACTAGTTACCCCTTGACCTGGCATAGCTGAAACTTGTTCTATAACAACCTTAATATTTTTTTTTTCATATGTTTTTATTCTAAAAGAAATTTCATTATATATTTGAGATCCATTAACTTGTTTTTTATTTTTTTTCCCTTCGGTCATTGTTGGCATCTCAAGTACATCTTTAATTATTCCATCTTCTAAAAAACATATAGATCCTGATATTCCTGGATCAATTCCGATTATTAACATCAAATATTTCCTAAATTTACGTTTGAAAAAACGTTCTGAACATCATCATCATCCTCTAGATTTTCTAAAAACTCAATCACACTTTCTTTTTCATCATTTTGAATATCAACGCTGTTAATTGGCACCCACTCAATCTCGGTGGAAATAAAATTTGCAATTGTATTTTCTAATTTTTTTTTAACATTATATATTTCGTTTGAAACACATTGAACTTCATGAAATTCCTGGTGATAAATACATTCCTCTGCACCAGCTTCTATAGCCAATTCAAAAATTTTGTCCTCTGATATTTCATTTTTATCAATCTTTATTATCCCGAGTTGTTTAAAGTTATGAGATGCTGATCCTTGCGTACCTAGACTCCCACCAGATTTTTGAAAAATGGTTCTCACATTGGAAGCCGTTCTATTTTTATTATCAGTTAAAGTTTCAACAATTACAGCAATTTTGTTTGGTCCAAATCCTTCATATCTCAAATTTTCAAAATTTGCGCCTGATGCAGCAGAAGATTTATCTATTGCTCTTTCAATATTATCTTTAGGCATATTTGCTGATCTAGCAGCCTGTACTGCTGATCTTAATCTTGGGTTCATTGCAGGATCTTTATCTCCAAGCTTTGCAGCTACTGTAATTTCTTTAGACAACTTTGAGAAAATTTTTGAACGTTGTTTGTCGGCTTTTCCTTTTTTATGTTTAATACCTGCCCAATGAGAATGACCTGCCATATCTAAATTAAATATTTTTTAGTTTATCTCCAAATATATAACTATTAATGTTTTTAGCTAAACCAGTATTTATATCACAATCAACAATAACACCAGACAAAGTCCCTTCTCCAACTGCAGGAAAATGTTTAACCGATTCTTTTTTTAAAAATCTATTTAATGAATTTTCTTTGTCCATCCCAATTACAGAATCGTAATCCCCACACATGCCAGCATCAGTTTGGTATCCAGTGCCATGATTTAGTATTCTTGCATCATTAGTTGGGATATGCGTGTGCGTTCCAACAACTAACGTTGCATGACCATCAAAAAAATGACCTATAGCATTTTTCTCACTAGTAATTTCACCATGAAAATCAACGACTAATAAATCGTAATCATCTTTTAAATTGTATTCACTTAAAAATTTTTTTGAAGTTTCAAAAACATCTTCACACTTTTTCATAAATACATTGCCCATAAGGTTAAGTACCCCAACTCTAATATTTTTAACAGTTTTAAAAATTTGAAAACCTCGACCAGGTGCAGGTTCAAAAAGATTTTTAGGACGTAACAATCTTTCTTCTTTTTCTATATACTTCATAATTTCTTTTTGATCCCAAACATGATTGCCAGTTGTGATTACGTTAACTCCACAGTTATAAAAATCTTTGCAAATTTCTTCTGTCAAACCAACTCCTTGAGCTGCAGCATTTTCACCATTAGCGATAACAAAATCTATTTTTTTTGATTTAATTTCACTAAGTAAGCTACTCGTAAGTTTAGAGCACCCCGAAATACCAACAACATCGCCTAAAAATAAAATTCTCAAAATATTAAACCTCTTTCAGTGGTTATTAAATCAAGCTTCTTATCATAATTATTAACTGGTACCTCTTTTAATTCTTGGAAAGAAAAGGCAAATCCTACTTTAAAGACCTTTTTTTTAATTTCAATTTTTTCAATATAACGATCATAAAAACCACCACCATAGCCTAATCGGTTTAATTGCTTATCAAAAGCTAATAGTGGAACTAGTAATATATCTGGATAAACTTTCTTTTGAGATAATGGTTCAATAATCCCGTATTTGTTTATCTTTAATGGATTATCTTCGGACCATTCATAAAAGTCCATTTGGTTATTATTCTCAATAATCGGTAATGAGATAATTTTTTTATTTTTACTAAATAAATTTAAAACTTCTAAATCATCTATCTCGTGATTGCATGGATAATATCCACCAACAATTTTTGTTTTAAGCTTATTATCCTTTAGAAATTTAATCAATTTTAAAGAATTGATTTTGAAATTTTCTTTAAATTTTTTTTGTCTAAGTGATGTTATCTTTCTTCTTAATTTAGATTTATTCACAAATTTATTGAGATAAATTTTCTTGTTTTGCTTTTTTGACAAAACTTGAAATTTTCTCTGCAGCACTATCAATTAAATCTTCATATTTTTTTTGATTAGTTTCAATCTCGATTTTTAATTTGTCATAATTTAAATTTAACTCTTTTATTTCTTCCTCTTTTTTATCTCTATATTCGTAAATTAGAGTTTTTAATTCTTTAAATTTATTTGATAAATCTTTTAATTCTTGTTTCTTTTGGTCAACTTTCTTTTTTGTTTCATAGTATTCATCCATTATTTTAACTGCTGTAATTAATAAAAGTTTATTCTCCCCTAAATTGCCAAGATCGTTTTTTAAATGATTAAATTTTTGGTTTATTTGTATTAACAATTCTTCTAGATGTTCCTCTTGTCCGTCATCACAAGACAATAAAAACTCTTTATTGTTAAACTTAATACTTACATTTGCCATTTGTCTATTTCTTCTAATAAAGTATCTGTTTCTTGATTTAATTCATCGATTTTCTCAGAAAACTCTATTTGTTTTCTTTCTTCAACTCTTTCTTTACTTATATACTCATCTAATTTTTTTGATAAAATCTCATTTTGATCTGATAGCTCATTATATTTTTTTTCTAATTCATTTTTTTCAATCTCTAATTGATTTTTATGCAGGTTAAGATTTTCAATATTATTTCTCAAATTTGGATTGGTTAAATCTAAATTTTTTAATTCTTCTAAAGCTAGATTAAGTTTTTTTTCTTTTTCGTTTATAGAATTCATATATATATACTTATATTATTAAATAGAATCTTCTTAGTCTAGTCAGGATAATTTTGAGTAAAATACATAACGATTTAGCAAATTGTATCAGATTTTTATCTATTGATGCAGTTCAAAAGGCTAATTCTGGTCACCCTGGTATGCCAATGGGTATGGCAGACGTCGCAACCGTACTTTTTAGGTATTTTTTAAAATTCAATCCGCAAAATCCAAATTGGATAAATAGAGATAGATTTGTTTTATCAGCCGGGCATGGTTCAATGCTTCTTTATTCTTTGTTGTATTTGACTGGTTATAAAAGTATTTCGTTAAATTCGATTAAAAAGTTTAGACAGCTAAACTCTATTTGTGCAGGTCATCCAGAGTATCATCCAAAAACTGGAATTGAGACAACCACTGGTCCACTTGGACAAGGAATAGCTAATGCAGTTGGATTTGCAATAGCTGAGGAAGTGCTCAAAAAAAAAATAGGTAAAAATCTAATTAATCACAAAACTTATGTTATAGCTGGTGATGGTTGCTTGATGGAAGGTATCAGTCACGAAGCGATGAGTTTAGCTGGTCACTTAAAATTAAAAAATTTGGTGATGCTTTTCGATAATAATAATATTTCAATAGATGGTCCAACAAGTCTTGCTGTATCAGATAATTTTAAAAAAAGATTTCAAAGCTATGGATGGGATTACGTATTAGTTGACGGCCACAATGAAAATCAAATTTATAGAGCTTTAAAAAGGGTTCAAAATGCAAAAAAACCAACTGTAATTTCTTGTAAAACAAAAATTGGATATGGATCTCCAAATAAATCTGGAAAATCGTCTTCACATGGTAGTCCTTTAGGGCTAGATGAAATCAAATTAGTAAGAAAAGCACTCAAATGGAAATATAAAGCCTTTAAAATTCCAAATAAGTTAATAAAAGAATGGAGAGCTATAGGAAGCAAAGGTCAGTTAATTGAAAAAAAATGGAACAAGTTAATTAAAAAACATAGTAAAAAATTTATTCTAATAAAAAAAAATAACTTTAAAAATGCTTTAAATTCAGAAAAGAAACTTGCAGTCAAAGAACCTAAAAGCTTGGCAACAAGAAAGTGCTCTGAGTTAACTTTAAATGCACTAACCAATTCAAATAATAATCTCATTGGTGGTTCTGCAGATTTAGCTGGATCAAACAACACTAAAACAAAAAAACATAAAATTATTACACCAGGAAATTTTGATGGAAATTATATTCATTATGGTGTGAGAGAACACGCGATGAGCGGGGTAATGAATGGAATTGCAATCCATAGTAATTTTATTCCTTATGGTGGAACTTTTTTAATATTTTCTGATTACTGTAAACCTTCAATAAGATTATCAGCTCTAATGCAACAAAGAGTTATTTATGTAATGACACATGATTCTATTGGCTTAGGTGAAGATGGGCCAACACATCAACCAATTGAGCAATTATCTGGATTAAGATCAATTCCAAACCTAAATGTTTTTAGACCTGCAGACAGAATTGAAACAATTGAATGCTGGGAGCATGCATTAAAAACTGCAAAGACTCCAAGTATTTTGTCTCTAACAAGACAAAATTTAGACCCGATTAGAAAAAAATATTCCTCAAATAATAAATGTTCATTTGGTGCTTACGAAGTTCTCAGAACGAATAAAAAAATTAAACTAACAATTTTAGCAAGCGGTTCAGAAGTAAATCTTGCAATCGAGGCAAGTCATAAACTTGCCAAAGATAAAATTTATTCTAAAGTTATTTCAGTACCTTGCATGGAGCTTTTTGATAAACAAAGTAAATCTTATAAAAATAAAATACTAAATGAAACCAAAAATAAAATCTCTATAGAAGCTGGTTCAAGTGATTGTTGGAAAAAGTATGTTGGAGAAAATGGAAAAAATTTTGGAATTAATGAATTTGGTAAAAGTGCACCATTTAAAGAAATATATAAATTTTTTGGGCTAACAAAAGAAAATATAACTAGCAAATCTAAAAAATTCATAAAAAATTAATTATGATGATTAAAGTTGGAATAAATGGAATGGGTAGAATTGGTCGAATGGTAATCAGATCAATAATAGAAAACGAAAACAAAAATATAAAAATTCAACACATAAATAACAGATCAAATTCTGAAGCTACCTGTAAATTGATAAAATATGACTCAATACATGGTAAATTAAATGCTAATTTAGATTTTGATAAAAATCACTTAATAATAAATAATAAAAAAATTACATTTTCTCAGGAGTCTAATATTGAAAACATAGACTGGAAAAAATTTGATGTTGATTATGTTTTTGAATGTACGGGAAAATTTAATTCTAAAGAAAAACTTTTATCTCACATTCAAAATGGAGCAAAAAAAGTAATTGTATCTGCACCGTGTAAAGATGCAGATAAAACAATTGTATTTGGTGTAAACGAAAAAGATATAACCAGTGAAGACCAAATAATCTCAGCTGCATCTTGCACTACAAACTGTTTAGCTCCAGTTGTGCATACGCTAAATGAAAATTTTGAAATTGAAAAAGGATTTATGACTACTATTCATGCATTTACTAGTGATCAAAGAATTTTAGATAATTCTCATAAAGACCCAAGAAGAGCAAGAGCAGCGAGTCAATCAATTGTCCCAACATCTACTGGTGCCTCAAAAGCAATTGGTGAAATTATTCCTAGCCTGAAAGGAAAGTTAGAAGGAGTTGCAATGAGAGTACCTACCCCAAATGTTTCACTTGTAGAATTAGTTTTCTGCACAAAAAAAAATATCAACAAAGAAAATATAAATAAATCATTTGAATTAGCATCTAAAAATAATCTAAAAAATGTATTAGAAATTACTCATGAAAAATTAGTATCAATTGATTTTAATCATAACCCTGCTTCTGCTATTGTTGATGGATCACTTACTAATGTTGTTGGAGACAATATGGGTAAAATTTCTGCCTGGTATGATAATGAATGGGGTTTTTCAAATCGTATGTGTGATATTGCAGAATTTATTCATCAAAATTCTTAATGCAAAGTGTTTCCAAACTAACAAACCTTCATGGTAAAAGAGTTATTTTAAGATTAGATTTAAATGTCCCTCTTAAGAATGGTGAAATAACTGACACAACAAGAATTGATAAAGTTCTTCCAACAATTGAATTTTTATTAAAGCAAAATTCAAAAATAATTATCATATCTCACGTTGGTCGACCAAAAGGAAAAGTAATAAGAGATCTTTCGTTGAAACCAATTCAAGAGGATATAGAGAAAAAATTAAATGAAAAAATAAAACTCATTGAGAAAAATATTTATGAGATAAAAAAAGGTATTCTTGATAATTTTAATGAGAAAATTTTACTAATTGAAAATATTAGATTTTATATAGAAGAGGAAAAAAATGATGTGAATTTTGCAAAACATTTAGCAAGTTTGGGTGATATTTATGTAAATGATGCTTTTTCATGCTCACATAGGGCGCATGCATCTGTTTGTGAAATTTCAAAATTTTTACCATCTTTTTCAGGATTACAACTAGATTTAGAGATAAGTGCATTAAAAAAAATTACATCTAATATAACTAAACCTGTTACTTGCATAATAGGAGGATCTAAAATTTCTACTAAAATTAATATTATAAAAAACTTAATTTCAAAATTTGATAACATAGTAATTGTTGGTGCAATGGCGAATAATTTAATTGAACACAATGGTTATAATATTGGAAAATCTATTAAGGAAGAAAACGTTAATTCTATAGTTAATGAAATACTCTCATATTCAAAAGGAAAAAATTGTAATATAATTTTTCCAGTAGATGTAGTGGTAGCCAATGATTTAAATGGTCAGCCTAAAATTAAAGAATTAAATCAAGTTAAATTAGATGATATGATTTTAGATATAGGTCCAAAAACTGTTGAAAGAATATTTGATATTATCGATAACACAAATACCATATTATGGAACGGTCCTGCTGGATATTTTGAAAATCCTAATTTTGCAAATGGAAGTAATGAAATTGCAAAAAAAATAATTGAAAAAAATAAAGAAAATAAAATTTACTCAGTCGTGGGTGGTGGAGATACAGTTTCATTAATTAATTCGTTAAACGCTGTCAAAAATTTTAATTTTGTTTCAACCGCAGGTGGAGCATTTTTAGAATATCTTGAAGGAAAGCAACTACCTGGTATAAGCGCCTTAAATTAAAATGTCAGAACTAAATAAAATAGCTCTTAAAATACTTTCAAATGGCAAAGGTATACTTGCAGCGGATGAAAGTAATGGAACTATGACAAAAAGACTCGAGGCTGTTAAAGTCCAATCAACACCAGATAAGAGACTTGCTTTTAGAGAAACTCTTTTTAATTCAGAATGCATGAAAGATTGCATTGGTGGTGTAATTTTATACGATGAGACGATAAACCAAATTTCAAATTCAGGTAAATCAATTCCTGAATTAATCTCTGCTAATGGAGCAGTCCCAGGAATTAAAGTAGATACTGGTGCAAAGAACTTAGCAAACTCTCCAGAAGAAAAAATTACTGAGGGACTAGATGGGCTTCGAGAAAGATTAAAAAAATACTATGAGCTTGGTGCAAGATTTACAAAATGGAGAGGTGTTTACTCTATAAGTAATAACTATCCTAGCAAACTTGCAATTCATTCTAATGCTCATGCTCTTGCAAGATATGCAGCATTAGTTCAAGAGTGTGAAATGGTTCCTATAGTGGAGCCAGAAGTTTTAATGGATGGCGATCATTCTGCAGATCAATGTTTAAAGAAAACTTCAGAGGTTATAAAAAAATGCTTTGAAGAATTAATTCTACACAAAATTGACTTATCAGGGATTATATTAAAACCAAACATGATTTTAGCTGGAAGTAATTCAAAAAATAAGATTTCTAATGAAGAGGTTTCAAATAAAACACTTGAATGTCTTAAAGATACAGTGCCAACAGAAGTTCCAGGGATTGCCTTTTTGTCGGGAGGTCAATCTGAAGTAGAGGCAACAGAAAATTTAAATTTAATAAGCAAAAACAATAATACAAATTTTATAATGACTTATTCATATGGTAGAGCCTTGCAACAAAGTGCTCTTAAATTTTGGTCTAAAGATATCACTAAAATTGTAGAAACACAGGATGTGTTTAATCATAGAGCAAGAATGTGTACTCTAGCTGCTCAAGGCAAATGGACAAGCGATCTTGAGAATAAATAAAAAAAAATTTATTTATCTCATCTCTCCAAACAAAATTCCAAAAAATTTTTACCAAACTCTAAATGAAGTATTAAAATCACATAAAATAAGTTTTTTTCAAATGAGATTTAAAAAATACTCTTATGAAAAAAAAATTTTTTTAGGAAAAAAAATCAAACATTTGTGTAAAAAAAATAATATAAAATTCATCGTGAATGATGATCCAATTCTTGCTAAAAAATTAAATGCTGATGGATGTCATTTAGGACAAAAAGATACAAATATTAAAGAAGCAAAAAAAATAGTTGGGAATAAAATTATTGGAATAACATGTCATAACTCAATTAAACTAGCCAAAGAAGCTATTAAAAATAAAGCTGATTACATTGCATTTGGTGCTTTTTTTCCAACAAAAACAAAAAAAGCTAAATATAAATCCAACATAAATACTTTAAATAAAGCAAAGAAATTAACAAATATTCCTATTGTGGCAATTGGTGGAATAACAAACAAAAACTATAAAAAACTTTTATTGAACAATGCAAATTTTTTAGCTATCTCAGGCTTTATTTGGAAAAATAAAAAATACAAACCTGCAGAAGCTATAGAAAGTCTAAAATGAAAATAAACGCAAGCGAAATTAGAGTTGGAATGCTCTTAGAATATAAGAATGATCTTTGGCAAGTTCTAAAAACACAACATGTAAAACCTGGAAAAGGAGGAGCGTTTGCACAAGTAGAGATGAAAAGTGTTGGTAAAAATACTAAATTAAATGAAAGATTTAGATCTAGTGAAACTGTAGAGAAAGCATCATTAAATGAAAATAAATTCAATTATCTCTATGAAGATGATGTTAATTATTTTTTTATGGAACCAAAATCTTTTGAACAAATTGAAATTAAAAAAGAAATTATTGGAGAACAAGGAAAATTATTAACTGAAAATCTTGAGGTGTCTGTAAGTTTTTATAATGAAAATCCAATTTCTGTTGAATTACCAAATCAAGTACAATGCAAAATAGAAACCACTGATGCAGCATTAAAAGGTCAAACTGTATCTTCCTCTTACAAACCAGCAACTCTAGATAATGGTTTAAATATTCAAGTTCCACCATTTATAGAGGCAGGAGATGAGGTAATTGTTGATACTCGAAATTTAGAATACGTAAAAAAGATTTAAAATGATATCAATATCATCAAACCTTAACTTAATGATAAAAGCTGCAGAAAAAGCATCTAAATCTGTGATAAGAGATTTTGGTGAGGTGGAAAAATTACAAGTTTCAAAAAAAGGACCTTACGATTTTGTTACAAAAACGGATCAAAATGTAGAAAAAATTTTAATTGAAGAATTGTCTAAATCAAAAAAACATTATTCATTTATTACAGAAGAAACTGGCAAGATAAATAATAAAGATAAAGAAAATTTTTGGATTATAGACCCAATTGATGGAACTACTAATTTTCTTCACGGTATTCCTCATTTTGCTATTTGCATTGCACATATGTCTAACAACGAAATTATGAGTGGATTAATTTTCGATCCAATAAAAGATGAGATGTTCTTTTCTGAAAAAAACAAGGGAGCGTACTTAAACAATCAAAGACTAAGAGTTTCAAATAAAAACACTACTGAGGATTGTTTGTTCTCAAGCAACCATGAAGGAGTAAAATTTAGCGATCTTAACATGAGATACAGTGGATGTGCGGCTCTTGATCTTGCATATGTAGCATCGGGCAGACTTGATGGTTTTTTTCATAATAAAATAAATATTTGGGATGTAGCAGCTGGTGCTTTGATGGTTGAAGAGGCCGGTGGAATAGTTAACGAAATTAACAAGTTTGATATAAAAAATATTGATATCCGAGCTTCAAGTAGTGCAATTAACCACAAAATGCTTGAAAAATTAGTTAACTTTTAATTGTTTTAAAAAATTCTTTTGCTATAAGTCTCGGCATGAAAAAAAATATTCATCCAAACTATCATACTATTAAAGTAGAAATGACTGACGGTACACAATTTGAAACTAAATCAACTTGGGGCGCTGAAGGTGATTTACTTAAACTTGAAATTGATCCCAAATCACACGCCGCGTGGACGGGTGGAAAACAGAAATTAATGGATAAAGGTCGAATTAGTAAATTTAATAAAAAATTTCAAAACTTTAAATCAGAAAAGAAAAACTAAATGTCAAATGCACCCCTAATGCCAATGGCTACTGCTGTTTGGTTGGTAGAAAATACAACTCTAACATTTAAACAAATTGCAGATTTTTGTAAACTACACGTTGTAGAGATACAAGGTATAGCAGATGGAGAGGTTGCGAAAGGAATTAAAGCTTATAATCCAATTATTTCAGGACAACTTTCAAGAGAAGAAATAGAATTATCATCTAAAGACGAAAGTAGACCATTGCAAATCAAAAGTAGTGACATTGAAATTTCAAACAATGAAAAGAAAATTAAAAAATATATCCCTCTTTCAAAAAGACAGGACAAACCAGATTCTGCTTTGTGGCTTATAAGACAACATAATATTTTAAAAGATTCACAAATAGCTAAATTAGTTGGAATTACAAAAAATTCAGTAACTTCAATAAGAAATAAAAGTTACTGGAATTATAACAATCTAAACCCTAAAGATCCTGTAGCATTGAATTTATTTTCTCAAAAAGACCTTCTAGGCGCAATAGAAAAAGCTGAAAGAAGAATTAAGAGAGAGAAAAAGGAAAAAGAGAAACAAAATAAAGTAAATCAAACAAGTGTATAATGAACAAAACTAATAGACATAAATTAATAAAAGTGATAACAAACCTTTTTTTTGGAGGTAGTTATTAAAATAGAAGTTAAAGATAATAATGTTGAACAAGCATTAAGAGTTTTAAAGAGAAAACTGCAAAGAGATGGTTTTTTTAAAGTTATAAAATTAAAAAATACTTACGAAAAACCTTCTGAAAAAAAAAAAAGAATTCTTCAAGAAAACATCAAAAGAGTTAAAAAGTTAAATAAACTCAAGAATAGAATTTAGATATATCGCGGGGTGGAGCAGTCTGGTAGCTCGTCAGGCTCATAACCTGAAGGTCGGCGGTTCAAATCCGTCCCCCGCAACCAATTTAACTAAATTTTAAAATTAGATTTTTTGCTATCAACTAAAAATGCTTTTACTGTTTCAACAGTTAGCTGATTGAAAGACTTTCCGAATTTTTCAATTTTTTCAATCAAAGTCGGAGGGATAGTGATTATTTGACATCCTAATTGTTTAGCTTGCAAATAATTATAAGGTTCTCTCACGCTAGCCCATAAGATCTCTACATTTTTAAATTTCTTTGATAATTTTATACTTTTTATAAATTCAGGAATTGGATCTTTACCAGTATCTCCTGCTCTTCCTGCAAAAATTGAAATGATTACTTTTGTATTTTTGTTTATTACTTTAAGTATTTTTGCAGTTTGGGCAGCTGTATATACTGCAGTTATATTTAATTTAATATTTTTACTATTTAGCTCTTTTATAACATTACCTGAAAACTTATTTTTTGAGTTAACTACTGGAACTTTAACGTATACATTTTTTCCCCAAGTATTTATTTCTTCTCCTTGCTCAATCATTGATTTTTGATCATCGGCAAACACTTCAAAAGAAATTGGTTTATTTTTACAAACTTTAAGTATTTGTTTAGAATATGATTTATAATCTCTTGCTCCAGCTTTTCTCATTAAGCTTGGATTTGTTGTAAATCCTTTTACAATTTTTTTCTTATTAAATATTTTAATTGAAGATATGTCTGCAATATCACAAAAAATTTTTGTATTCATTAAATCTATAAATTCTTTGTAATATCTTCTGTCATTTTTTTTGCATCTGCAAATAACATCAATGTATTTTCTTTATAAAATAAATCATTATCGATTCCTGCATATCCAGGAGACAAGCTCCTTTTGACAAATAATACAGATTTACATTTTTCAACATCAAGAACTGGCATTCCATATATTGGACTTTGTGGATCGGTTTTTGCAACTGGATTTGTCACATCATTTGCACCAATTACAAAAGCAACATCTGCATTTGCAAAATCATTATTTATTTCTTCTAATTCAAAAACTTCATCATATGGCACGTTTGCCTCTGCTAATAAAACGTTCATATGTCCAGGCATTCTTCCTGCTACTGGGTGAATTGCATAAGACACCTTTATATCGTTCTTCTTTAATGTATCTACCATTTCTCTTAAGGCATGCTGTGCTTGTGCTACTGCCATACCATATCCTGGAACAATTATAACTGAAGAGGCATTTTTCATTAAAAAAGCTGCATCATCAGCATTACCACTTTTTACTGGTCTTTGCTCTTTACTTTGACCTCCAGTTGTTTGGTCAGTAGCACCAAAACCACCTAATATTACATTAAAGAATGATCTATTCATTCCCTTACACATAATGTATGAAAGAATAGCTCCAGATGATCCAACTAATGCACCAGTTATAATTAGAGCTGTATTTTCTAAAGTAAATCCAATTCCAGCCGCAGCCCACCCTGAATAAGAATTTAACATAGAAATTACAACTGGCATGTCAGCACCGCCAATGGGAATGATAATTAAAAATCCTATTAAAAAAGAAACTGCAATTAATATCCAAAATAAATTAGATGATTGAGTTGAACAAAGATAAATTGTTAATATTACAATTAATATTAATAATAATGCATTTAATAAGTGCTGACCTTTAAATGTTATTGGAGCACCAGACATTATTCCTTGTAATTTTAAAAATGCAATAACTGAACCAGAAAAAGTAATTGCACCAACTGCTGCTCCAATCGCCATTTCAATTAAACTTGCAAGCTTAATATTTCCTGGAGTTCCAAGATTAAAAGCTGCAGGATTAATAAATGCAGATATTGCAACAAATACTGCTGCTAAACCGACCAAACTATGAAAGCCTGCAACTAATTCTGGCATTGCTGTCATTGGTATTCGATACGCTATGAAAGCACCAATGCTTCCACCAATAGCTAAAAATATTAGTACATAAATAAATCCTGATGAAAAATTTCCAACTGAAAGAAATGTAACAGTTACAGCTATTATCATTCCAATTATTCCAAATAAATTTCCTTGCCTTGAAGTTTCTGGAGATGATAACCCTCTTAAAGCTAATATAAATAATACTCCGGACACTAAATATAAAATTGCAGATAGATTTGCAGACATGAATTATTTATCCTTTTTCTTTTTTTTATACATAGCAAGCATTCTTTGGGTGACTAAAAATCCACCAAAGATATTAACAGCTGCTAAAATAATAGCTAAAAATCCATAAATACTAGATGATGAGAATACCACTCCATCACCTCCAGATAACGCTGCAATTATTGCACCTACAATGATTACTGAGGAAATTGCATTTGTAACTGACATTAACGGAGTGTGTAAGGAAGGTGTTACACTCCATACAACATAATAACCAACAAATATTGATAATATGAATATGCTTAGTCTAAATATAAAAGGATCTATTTCCATAGTTATTTAATGAGCGTTTTCTCTATTATTTCATCTTCTAAGTTAATATTCAGTTTATTATTTTCTTTATCATACAAATTTGAAACAAAATTAAATACATTTTTTGCATACAAATTAGAGGCTGATACGGGTAATTTATTTAATATATTTGCCTCACCCAAAATTTTAACACCATCTTTTTCCAAAATTTTATCAACTTCAGTAAATACAGTATTTCCTCCTTGAACTGCTGCTAAGTCATAAATTACTGAACCTGGTTGTAAATTTTTAAACATGTCCTCTTTTATTATTTTTGGAGCTTCTCTACCTGGGATTAAAGCTGTACAAATTACTATATCAATTTTTTTTAATGTTTCTGAAAGTAATTCTTCTTGTTTCTTTTTAAATTCATCAGATGCTTCTTTTGCATAACCACCTTCAGTTTCTAAATTCTCAGATCCCTCAACAGTAAGAAATTTTCCACCTAAACTCTCAACTTGTTCTTTTGAGGCCATCCTTACATCTGTTGCAAATACCACAGCTCCCATTCTTTTAGCTGTTGCGATAGCTTGTAATCCGGCAACTCCAGCTCCAACCACCAATACTTTTGCTGCAGGAATTGTTCCGGCTGCAGTCATCATCATTGGAATTGCTCTTTCATAAACTTGAAAAGCTTCTACTACAGCTTTATAACCAGCTAGGTTAGCTTGTGATGATAAAATATCCATCGATTGTGCTCTTGTAATTCTTGGTAGCATCTCCAATGAAAAACAATTTATTTTTTTTGACTTTAAATTCTCTAATTTTTCTTTATTTACAAAAGCGTTTAATGAACCAATCAAAGTTTGATTTTCTTTAAATAATGATAATTTTTCATCAACAGGTAATCCTAATTGAATAACAATCTCAGAATTTTTAATTATTTCTTCTTCATTATCTAAAAAATTAACTCCTAGATTTTTATAATGTTCATCATTAAAGCCTAGGTGAGTTCCATAATTATTTGGTAGTGTTAAATTAAATCCTAAACTGACATATTTTTTTGCAATTTCTGGAGTTATTGCTATTCGCTTTTCAATATCTCGATTTTCTGAAACTGAAGCTAAATTCATAATAAATATAAATTAAGATATTATAAAAGAAATATCGCCATTAAAACTAATACAGATATAACTCCAACAGTGCCCCATAACACAAATTTTGTAAAATTATTCCAAGTATTTTTATGGTTTTCATTGTCCATAAAACTATTTCTGTCTTGCTTTAAATTTTGGGTTTGTTTTATTTATTACATAAACTCTTCCTCTTCTTCTGACGAGCTTAGAGTTTAAATCTCTTTTTTTAATAGACTTAAGTGAACTTTTAATTTTCATAATTTGTGACTTTTAATAAAGGAACTTACATAATCTTTCAATTGTAATTTTCCATATTTTCTAATTATCTTGTTTTTGTTAGATATTTTTGTCAAGGCTGACGCATATCTCTCTCCAAGCCTAGGTTTTAGGAGCACTACTTTGCTTTTAAACAATTTTGCCACATTAAAAATAGAATAAGATTTTTTGCTCGTAATACTGTAATATTTACACTTATTTGCCTTAAATGCTTCATAGCAAACTCTAACAGTATCATAAATATGTGTAAATCGTCTTGTTTGAGTACCTGGCTTAACAACACTTAATGATTGTTTGTTTTCATATTGATGTTCAAATATACCAATTACAGTCGCCATATCTCCAACTTTGATTTGTCTAGGTCCGTAAACATTATAAAAAAATATGATCTCAAACCTAAAATCAAACCATTTTTTTAAATTTTCTAGAAGTTCTAAATTTTTTGATTTTGTAAATGCATAAGGGGAAAGATTTTTATCATTGCCTCTATTCCCCAAACTAGCAGATGTAGCAGAATAAATTAATTTAATATTATTATCTAAACAAAATTTAAATACAGCTTTTGATCCAATAGTGTTGGATTGATAACACTCATCAAATTTTTTGAAGCTTTGAAATATTCTAGCAAATTCTCCAAAATGAAAAATTGATTTTATTTTTCTTTTTTTGTAACTTAGTATTTTTTTAACTTTAGATGTATCACCTTTTATATATTTGACCCTACTATTTTTAATATGATTTTTAAAAGTCCCAGAAGAATAATTATCTATACTTATTATTTTATATTTCGTTTTATTTAGCAAAAATTCAATCAGATTTGATCCAACAAATCCAGCGCCACCAGTTACTACTATGATATTTTTCATTAAGATTAGCCTGGCAATGTCCTACTCTTCCATGTCTTAAGACAAAGTACCATTGGCGCAGAAAGGCTTGACTTCCGAGTTCGGAATGGGATCGGGTATTACCCTTTCGCAATAATCACCAGGCAGCGACTTATACTCAAAAAAACGCAATTGGTAAAGTATAAAAATAGTTAATAATTAATTAAATTATATAAATCTTTAATTATAATAGTGTTTAGTATTTATTTTGAATTCCTACTCCATATAAAAATAGGAATATATAAAGAGAATAGAATATTTAACCAATTATTAAATACATTACCAGTTGGTGCTAAAGGCCATATATAAATTAAAATTCCAGAAAGAACACAAATTTCAAAATCATTAAAATAAACTTTTTTTTTAAACTTTAAGTGTAAATGTTTAAAAACATGATAGGCGTAATATAATAAAACAAATAATAGAAATGAAAAACCAATTATTCCTATTTCTGATAAAATTTGAAAATAAATGTTGTGAGGGTGATTTGAACAAGATAAGTGACTTTTTTCGTATTTAGGATTATTACAAAAATTTCTGAAATTTTTAACACCTACCCCAATAAATTTATTATCTAGAAACATTTTATAAGCAGTAATATAATGATGTGTGTGTTGCTTTGAGAATATAAAAACACCTTCGTTGTTTTGGTTTTGTTTTTCATCCTTAACAAGGTTCATTTGATTTAAAGTTTTATCTATCATTCTCTCTTTAGCTGAAGGGTTTAAATAACTAATAAGAATTATTAGAGCTATACTTGATGCGAGAGTAACTAATCTTAGCTTTAGTAAATTCTTTGAAAAAAGAATAACAAATACAGCTGATAAATTTATATAAAAGAATGCTACTCTTTCTCCACTTAAAAAAATCAATGTTTCAGATAAAATAAAAATTATAATTAATAAATAAAATAATTTATCTTTATTATTATAAAATAAAATTGATAAACCAAAAAAAATTGGCCATAATCTGCTTAAGTAACTTCCTAAAATTTTTTCATCACCAAAAAAACTGCTTATTCTTTCTGCACCTGGTAAACCAAATATACTTTTTAAAAAAAAATATTGATAGAAACCATCAACTATTAAAAATAGAAAACATGATAAGATACAATAGAAAAAATTTTTTAAAAATTTGTCATCAAAATTTAATAAAGCTAATATTGCGATAACAAAAACACCATATCTAAAATAAAAAAATGATATTTTGAGAGAACTTAAATTAAAATTATTTATTAAGCTGTTAATAATTAAATAAACCCAAAAAATTATAAATACATAAAAATAATTTTTACTAAAAAATGAAAAATTTTTTTTTTTCCAACAATAAATTAAAAATAGTAAACTGATAATTGAAATAGCCAAATCACTAAAAAATGGTCCAGTGATCAAAAAAAAAGGTAAAAGAGTAAACAAGATTATTGGAAAATCATAAAAGAAAAATTTTTCTTCTTTTGAACTAAATATCATTATTATAAAATTTTTTATTTAATATAGTAAACGCTATAAATACATTTTAATATTTATGATTAAAATTAATTATATAATTTATAAAGTGTAAAATCCATTAACATTGGAATTGTATTTTCAATAAGTACAAAATATAAATATTAAAATTAACTAATAATATGCATAACTCTATTTTTGTTTATTTCATATTGATTTTTGCACTATTGCTATTCTTTGGCAAAATTTCATATAAACTTAATTTATTAGATATTCCTAATAAGAGAAAAACTCACTCAAAACCTACTGCTTATACTGGAGGACTTGCAATAAGCATCTGCTATATATTTGCTTTACAAATATTTAATATTGTAGAAAACAACTTAAACCTAATTTTATCAATATCATGTTTAATAACGATTGTCGGATTTGTAGATGATAAATTTAATTTAAATACTGGAGGAAAATTAAGTCTTCAAATTATTCCAATTTTTTATTTAATCGTATTAGAAAATTTAAGATTAACTCAAATAGGAGATTATTATTATTTTAATTTAATATTAAATAGTTTTGAAATTCCTTTTACTTTGCTGTGTGTACTTTTTTTAATTAACGCATTTAATTATTTTGATGGTTTAGACGGCACTTTAAGTTTTACATCTATCTCGGTTTTATTAATTTTATACTTTTTAGCATCAGAGGATAATTTAAAATTATTTATAATTATAGTGCTTTTGCCAATTATTATTTTTTTAGTATTCAACTTTTCAATCTTTAATGTTCCAAAATTATTTCTTGGTGATAGTGGAAGTTTATTGTTAGGATTTATAATATCTTTTACCTTAATTTATTTTGCAAAAGAGGAAATAACACACCCAATACTACTTGCGTGGTCTATATCAATTTTTGTTTATGAATTTATTGCAATTAATATTTTTAGAATGTTTAATAAAAAAAATATTTTTAAACCAGGACTTGATCATTTACACCATTTTTTATTTAAATATACAAAATCTATATTTTTTACTAATTTAATTCTTTTTTTGATTAATATTTTATTTTTTTCAATTGGTTATATTTTTTTTATTCAAATCGGACCAATAAGTTCTTTAATATCTTTTGTGTTATTTTTTATTGTTTTTATTATTATAAGAAACAAATATCTTGTGAAAATAAAATAATGTTTATTTATCTTCTTCTTAACAATCTGAGAAAAGATCCAACACCATATTTTGGTGAATTGTCAAAAAAATGAGCTAGCAATGTTAATCTAAAACTATGATTGTTTGATAAAACTGGGTAATTTGTGTGAAGTGTTGTTTTACCCATAAAAAGAATTGGTTGATAATTTTCAAAATTCTCTACAAAACTATCTTTTAAACTAGAAAGTTTATCTATGCCTTTTTTTGAAGCATACCTTTTGTAATAAATTTTTTGAATTATATTTACAATTTCGTTTTTAGGTGCAACCCTTATGTTTGGAAAATAGACAAGTTCTCCTGATTTTCCTAGGTCTTGAGATAAAGGTATTTTTAATGGCAATACCAAAGTAAAAAGATGGGAGTCAAAATGAGCTCTAAATATTTCTTTTGAATTTCCTGAATAAACTTTTCTCGCAATATGATATTGGTTTGTTATGTCGCCATCATAATTAAACATATTTTTTGCTAAATATAAAAGCTTTGGAGAAAGATATTTATCAATTTGTAATTTATTTAAAAAATTTTTATGACTAAAGCATAATTCTTTAAAAGTTAAAGATCCCATCTCATTTGAAATTTCATTTGTAATTTTCTCTAAATTGAAAATTTTTATTGATGGTAATTTAACTACTCCATCTTTTACCAAACTTTCAAGTCTTAAATCCAAATCATTCCAGTAATTTTTTATTTCTATATTTTCCATATTATTTAAATAAATTTTAGAACTTTTTATAATAAGCCTTGATCAAAAAATATAATAAAAATTATTATTAATTAAATTCATCAAAAAATTTAGAAATATTTATCGAGGGAAATATGACTACAGCCAATGTAAGTATAATTAGTTTAAAATACAAATAAATTGAACGATTTTTAATATACCACTTTTCAAGTTTAGCCTTTGTTGGTGTAATTCTCTCTTTATAAGTTTTATCTGGATCATTACTATTTTGAAGAATTTTCTCTTCATCTCGAAAAACTATTGATGCAAGTCCAGAAAGGCCCGGTCTAATAGAAGAGATAATTTTCTTATCATACTCAGAATAAAATGAAAATTGTTTCTCATGAAGAGGTCTGGGTCCAATCACGCTCATATGGCCCATTAAAATATTAAATAGTTGTGGTAGCTCATTTAATTTTGTTTTTCTTAAAAATTTACCAAATGGAAGAACTCTAAAATCATTTTCTAATGTTACTGTACCCGCACCTTTGTTCTCGCTATTTTTAAGCATAGTTGCAAATTTAATAAGATTAAAGCTAACCATATTTTTTCCAACTCTACTTTGCCTATAAAAAATTTCTCCTTCACCTGTGAAATTTAGTATTAAAATTAAAACTAATAAAAAAGGAAGTAAAACAAGAAGAGCCGTCCCAGATAATATTATATCAAATAATCGTTGCATCAATCACAACCTTTGAATAAATATATTTGATTTAACGTCTGGATGAACTTTAAGTTCACCTATTATTTCAGCACCTTGATTTTTGTAAAATGAGTTTGCTTGAAGTGATTGACCTACAACTATTATAAATTCAGACTTAGATAAAGATTTAAAATATTGTGATAATTTATGGTATAACTCAATTCCAATTCCTTTTCCTTGATGATCTGGATGAACACAAATACTTAGTAATTCTGGTTTTGGATATTTTTTTCTTTCTTTACTTGAGATGTGTTTAAAAATATTAATTATTTTCTTTATTTTTCTAAAATTAAAAATGACTGGTGCCAATGTAATTATTAAAGTTAATGGATGATTTAACATCAACTTATATAATCCTGATGATCCAAGAGAACCTGAAACAAAGCCTATTAATTTTGAATTTTTATATTTTGTAATTAATATAGAAAAATTTGCTTCGTCTATACATTGATACATCAAAGCTAGAAAGTTAATTCCTAGTGTTGGTAAAAAACCAGTTTTAAGTGTATGATAATGAAGTTTAGCTACATCTAAATAAATTTGACGTTTATCAATGTTTCTATTTGTCATTATTATTAAAAAAAGATTCTGGTACACTAGACGGAATATTTACAACACGGTCTTGAAGCCAAATAGAGTTTTTCAATCCATCATTTTGACAGTTAGTAAACATTCTTAACTCAGACATCAATTTCCAAATCGGTCTTGTCATTACTCCATTTTTATTTGTAATTTTTAAAAAACTATCTCGTTCTTTTTTTGATTTAAAAACTAAAGCATTTAACCAATAATTAGGTTTACTACCTTTGATCTCATTTACGAATTCTACTTTTCTTTTCAAAAAAAATTTTTTCCAATGAATTGCTAATTTTTTTTTAATTAACAAAAAATTATTTATATTTTCTAATTGAGCGCACCCCAAAGCGGCATTTATATTTGGCATACGGAAATTATAACCAATTTCATTATGTACAAACTCATATGCATGAGAAATTTTAGCTGTTGTTGTGATATGTTTTGCTTTTTTTGCCAATTTTAAATTATTAGTAATTATCATGCCTCCACCACCAGTGGTGATAAGTTTATTTCCATTAAAACTTAGTGCTGATGCCAAAGAAAATGTTCCAGTATGTTTTTTTCCTACATAACTTCCAAGAGATTCTGCTGCATCTTCAATAACAATTATCCCCCACTCATCACATATTTTTTTAATTTGTTTAATTCTACAAGGAAAACCAAAAGTATGCATGGGAACACAAGCTTTAATTTTTTTTCCTGTAAATATGTTATAAGAACCATCTGAACTTTTTTTTGCATTTTTTTTAAGAAACTTTTTTAAAGAATATGGGCTTAAACCCATTGTGTCTCTATCTACATCAACAAATACAGGATTCGCGCCAGCGTAATTAATTGCATTACATGTAGCTACAAAAGTAAGCGCCTGAGTAATTACTTCATCACCTTGTTTTACTCCTGCTAATTTGATTGCTATATGAAGTGCATTAGTACCATTTACAGTCGCAATGGCATATTTTGACCCCGTAAATTCTGCAATTTTCTTTTCAAATTCTTTAACTTTTTTTCCAACTGAAGACACATAGTTTGTATTTATGCATTCTGACAAGTATTTTTTCTCATTTCCTCTAAAAATTGGTCTGTGTAACGGAACAAAACCACTACCAAAAATTTTTTTTGTTTCTTTTAGGAAATCTTTATACATACTTTCTTTATTTATTATTATTTGTTAAAATTATAAAATCTTACTTTTTTATTTAACTAAATTGATCCAAAAGTTTTGTTTCTATTGCTCCTTGTTCTCTTTTCAAATTAACATAATCAATAATTTTATTTAATAATTTAAATTGACTTTCAGACTGATAATAAAAATTTGAAGGATGAAACCATATATGAAAACACTCGTTTTTACTTATTGACAAATCAATACCATCTTTTATTTTTTTAAACATTGAAAAATTTGACACAAAACTCCTAATACCATTTTTACCTATTAAAAGAATTGATGTTGGAATTTCAATTAAACCAAAACTATCAATAGACGGCATTATTGTGTTTGTTTTCAAAGGAAATGTTTTATCTATAATATTAGAAATTTTACCCAAGTACTTGTTGTAGTTATAAACTTTTTTATACCAACTAATATCGACACTTCTATAAGATTTGAAATCGAATTGTTTTAAAATATCTAAGTGATTGACTTGATTTCTTGGAAAAACAAACACGTTAGTGTTAATATTATTTTTTTTAAAAATAAACCTCGATTTTTCAAAATCTTCTGTAATTTCCTCCCTACTAGAAGAATTAAATTCTTTATGGCCGTAAGAATGTGATGCAATTAAATGCTTAACTTTAGATTTAAGTATATTTTCAACAATATCAGGTGCATACCATGCTTTTTGGTCTTCTTTACCATTCATTATACCATTGCTATCTAAAAGAGCCGTCACTACTGCCCAAGTTACAGGTAATTCATTCTCATCAAATATTTGAAGCAATTTTTTACAAATTGGTCTCTCTTGTGTTATAATTTTTCTTATAATTTCTGAATTAGTTTTATCCCAACAACCCCAAGCAAGTTCGAGATCTATTGATATAGCAAATGACGCTTTTTTACTAGACATTTAAGTTTTTTTGATTTTATTACAATTAGATTATATTAAATATTCTTAATTATAAATGAAATTCGAGTGTATGTTTCAATAATTTTTTTTTTATTTTTCATTAAATAATTTTTTTTTTTATCATTTTTATCTTTAATAAGTCTTTTATTGATAATATTTAAATTTGTGTTCATCCTTATTACTTTATAATTTATTTCAGAAAAAACGACTTTTAAATACTCTTTAAATAATTTTGCTAACTTTCGATCTAGTATTTTATCTTTTGGTGTCACTAATAAGCAACCATAAAGACATTGAAATAAACCGTGATCTAAAATAATCGATCTTTTTTTTTTTTTATAATTTCTTATAAAACCTATTACATAAATAAAACTAAAAAAATTTTTTAATATAAAAATGAAATTTTTAATTTTCATGAGTTTATGAATATTGCTTACAAAAATTAGATCGTTCTTTTTTATATTAATAATAAAAATTATTTTGCAAATTACACGAGGTATTCTTTTTTTTTTTGATATTTGTAAAAAATTTGAATCAAGTTTTTTTTTTTTTGCAATTTTATTTGCTTTAAAGCTTTTACCGGAACCTGAATAACCATATAATTCAATTATTTTCATTTATATCTTCTAAAGTAAATTTAATTATATTATTTATAGTTTCCGTTTTATTAAAATCGTTATTTAATTCAATAACTCTTTTTGACTTGAACCTGGTCTTAGAAAAAAGTTTATGTCTATTAATTATTTCATCATCTGACTCCTTAATTAATTTAATTCGATCTTTATTTCTTAAAATACAAGTTTCTATGTTTGTTAATAATCTAAATTCTATATTGACTGTTTTAATTAAATTATAGAAAAAATTTTCTATTTTAAACATGATTTTTTTAATAAAATTTATATTTTCATTTTGAATTGATCTGGGCCCATTTATCTGTCCTGGATACTTTGATACATATCTATCTAAAAGAAAAACATTAGTGGTATTATTAAATTTAAAAATATAAATACTATAAATATATCTCAACATACCAAGATAAACATTTTTTATAACTTTATAGTAGCTAACATGTTTATATTTAAGATTTGAATTTTCTCGCTCTCCTTTTTTTTTTGTAGACAAAACATTACTAATAATTTGTGGAAATGGTTTACCAATGTTAAACTTTTTAGTTTTAAAATATTTAGAAAAAATAA
>QCGU01000012.1 GCA_003278165.1 Pelagibacteraceae bacterium AG-390-A02 | reverse complement strand
ACAGATCCCATCCCTCTAAAACTTTTAAATAATTTTCCATTTTTTTTAATTAGTCTACCTGGCGTTTCATCTGTCCCTGCAAATAAAGAACCTATCATTACTGCATCCGCACCTGCTGCAAAAGCTTTTGCCAAGTCACCAGAATATTTTATTCCACCATCAGAAATTATTTTTACATTTTTGTTTTTAAGTCCATTTCTTACCGATAAAATTGCACTCAACTGTGGAACACCTATTCCAGCAACTAATCTTGTGGTACAAATTGATCCTGGTCCAATCCCAACTTTAATAATATCTACCCCTAATTTAATCAAAAATTTTGCTGCTTCAGGTGTTGCAATATTTCCAGCACATAAAGCTGTATTCTTAGCTTTAATTTTTTTTTATATATTTAACTATTTGTCCTACTTTTTTGGTATGGCCATGAGCAGTATCTACTACAATTAAATCAACACCCTCTTTAAGAATGGCTTTTGCTCTATCTAATTCAACAATTGATGCTCCAACTGCTGCACCAACTAATAATTTTTTATTTTTAACTTTTTTAATTTCTAAAATTTGTTTTTTAATATCTAAATTTCTGTGGATAACTCCTATTCCCCCAGCTTTAGCAATTGCAATAGCCATGTTACTTTCCGTTACAGTATCCATTGCAGATGATAAAAGTGGGATTTTAAGCTTTAAATTTTTTGTTAAATTTACAGATGTATTTACTTCAGATGGCAATATTTCTGAATACTTTGGAGCAAGTGTTACATCATCAAAGGTAAGTGCTTCTTTAATAGGAACCATAATCTTTTATATACGATTCCTTTTTAATTTTAAAGTCTCTATCTAAGTTTTTTACAAATTATAAAACTTTCTTTAGAATCTTTTCTGCTAGATTTAGGTTTGAAAATCTTAACTTCTTTGAAATATTTTTTTCCTTCTGCGACTATTTCGTTAAATGTTCCTCCCATAAAAATTTTTGAAATGAAATATCCTTTTTCATTTAACAAATCTTTTGCGAATACCATTGCTTCTTTACAAAGTTCTCCTGTTTGAATTGAGTCAATATTTTTAATTCCTGTAGTATTTACAGCCATATCTGACATCACAATATCAACTTTAGAGCTTGCGTTTTTTTTTATTTCTTCTTGAGTATCTTCTTCAGTGAAATCACCTTGAATTTGAATACTTGAACCAATTGGATCCATCTTCTTTAAGTCAATTGAAATCAATTTTCCATTTTTAGCTACCTTTGCGGCATATTGTGACCAGCTTCCAGGAGCAGCGCCAATATCAATAACCGTTAATCCACCTTTAAAAATCTTAAATTTTTTGTCAATTTCAATTAGTTTATAAGCTGATCGAGCTCTATAACCATCAATTTTTGATTGTCTTACATAGGTGTCTCTTCTCTGCTTGTTGACCCAATTTTTTGAAATTTTATTTTTTTTCAATTAATTTTCAAATCTTAAACTTTTATTTAATATCTTACCATCAAGAGTTTTGATTTCTATTTTTATATCTTTATTTATTCTCATATCCTGGTTGTTTTTCCAAATTCCTGCAGCAAGATGCATTATTCCTATTTTATTGTTTGGCAGATAAGGTTCAACAAATGTATTGTTTTTCTCATCGAATTTTGGCAAAAGATTGCTTGTAATCCAATTGCAATTTAAAGGTAAAAATTCAGTTTCAATATTATCATGATAAACTGCAATATTCATTGCAAGTTGTTCTGAACCAAAAATATCTCCATTTTTTAAGGTGTCTCGAAGATTATTTTGCCAAATTTCCCAAGATTTTGAATTTTTTTCTAAGGAAAAAACACCTATATTAATATGTGGAGCAAAAGCTAACTTTCTTGCTTTATCAAGATTTATTTTTGATTTGATTGCGTGTTTAAAATTTTGAGATTTTATAATCGCGAGTTTTCCAAATACCCAATTTACTCTTGAAGTTATTTTGTAACCTGGTCCAATAGTTTGTGTAATACCTAACTTATTATCATTACATGCTTTAAAATATAACTCAACTGTTTGCCAGTCATTTACCCATGCATCACAATCTATCCAAAGAAATTTTTCATAATTTGAGAAATATTTTGGCAAAAATGCTCTGGATACTTGACTTTTTAACCATTCTCTTCCCTTAATTTTTCTATCAGGAACTTTTATATCCCATTCTGCAGATTTAATTTCATCTACTTTTGTAACTAATTTGTTTTTTTGATCCTCAGATAATCCAGCATCTAATATGCAAATCGCAGTATCTTTACTTTTCTCAAACCTTTTTATTGAATCTATTAATTCAACCAATAATTGGAAGTAATTAGAGTCTGCTAGTGAAACAATTGTATTTTTTTTCAATTAATCAATAAACCTAAGTTTTTTTTTAATAATTTTTCCATCTATAGTTTCTATTTCAGATAAAAAATTTTTATTATTTCTAATTTGATCGTTATTTTTTCCAGCAAAATGAACAATGCCAATTTCATGATTAGGTAAAGATGGCTCTACATATGTATTTTTTCTACTATCATATTTCATTTCATTTATAAAAATCCAATTACAGTAAGCTGGTAATATTTCTAATGGTAATTGATCTACATAAACAGTAATATTTAATGCAATTTGATCTGAACCAAATACTTTACCTTTTTTTAAAGCTTGAAATAAATAATTTCTCCAAACATCCCAGTGAGGTGCATCTGCTTCTAAAGCAAAAACTCCTGCGTTTAGGTGAGGCTTTAACGCAACTTCTCGAGCAATTTTTTCTGAAAATCCAGACGACTTTGCATGTTTGTAGTTTTGAGATTTAATTTTTGCAAAGCTTCCAAATATCCATTCAGCCCTTAAAACTCTTTTAGATACTCTATCTGCTGATGTAGCTATAGATAATTTTTTATTTTCACATCCTAAAAAATATAGCTCGACAGCTTTCCATGAATTTACATATGCGTCAGCATCTATCCACATGTATTTTTTATAATTTGGAAAATATTTTGGCAAGTATGCTCTAGTAATTAAGCTTTTAAGCCATTTTTTTCCTAATATTTTAAATTCACTGACCTTTATGTCCCAATCAGATGATTTTATTTCGTCAACTTTACTAGATAAAATACTTTTTTGATCTTCAGTTAAACCAGCATCTAGAATACAGATTGCGGTATTTTGGCTTTCTTTAAATCTTTTAATAGAATTTACTAATTCATTCAAAAGATCAAAATATTTAGAGTCCGCTAAAGATATAATTACATTTTCTTTCATTAAAGAACATCTTCTAGGTCATCATCTTCATCATCATAATTTTGTCCCTCATTTTGTTTTTTAAATTTTTGATAATGAAAAAAACTTATGGGGAGTACTGCTAAATAAATAAAAGCACTCAATGAAATTACATTAAAAGGGTAAATTAATAATAATCCAAAAAACAATATTATTCCGAACAACAAGAAAATAGTCGCTTTTCTTTGTATTACAATTTTTTTAAACGAATAAGTTGGAAATTTACTAATCAATAAAAAAGAAGTAACTATAAAAAATATTGGCACAATAATTGCGTAATCTAGTTTAAACAAATCAAAATTGGACATACTAAAAATCAGTGGTGTTAATACTAAAATTCCACCTGCTGGAGATGGAACTCCTTCAAAAAAATTATCTCTCCATGATGGTTCACCACCTGTATTAACATTGAAACGAGCCAATCTTAATGCAACACAAATTACATATATTAAACAAACTAACCATCCAAACCTTCCAAGTTCATTTAATTTCCAAAAATACATTATGAATGCTGGGGCAACTCCAAAACTTATCATATCAGTCAAAGAGTCTAATTCCTTACCTACTTTTGATGTTCCTTTTATTAATCTTGCAATCCTTCCATCTAATCCATCAATTACAGCTGCAATTATTATTGCAATAATTGCAAACTCATATCTTCCATCTAATGCAAATCTTATAGAAGATAGACCAATACAAACACCTATTAGTGTAAGCATATTTGGTAAAATTATTCTAGCACTCCTTTTTTCAGGAACAATTTTAAAATTTTTTTTTGGCTGTTGCATATCTACCTTTTGGCCAAGAGAGTTTCTCCTGAGATTGCAGTTTGACCAATTTTAACTAATGGTTCATAATTTTCATAGTAAACATCTGCTCTACTTCCAAATCTTATCATTCCAATTCGATCACCTTGATTAAGAGTTTGGTCTTTATTAGTTTCACAAACAATTCTTCTCGCAACCAGACCTGCAATTTGAACTACAATAATATTATTTCCATGATTATCTTTTAATTTATAATAGTTTCTTTCATTATCTTCACTCGCTTTATCTAATGAAGCATTTAAGAATTTTCCTGGTTTATACAAAATATCTTCAACTTGACCTGAACATGGGGTTCTATTTACATGACAATCAAATACATTCATGAAGATGCTAATTTTTTTAAATTTCTTGTTTTCCAAATTTAATTCTTTTGGCCCATCTACCTCTTCAACTTTTATTATCTCTCCATCTGCAGGACTTACCAAATAATTATCATCTCCTATGATTATTCTTTCAGGGTCTCTAAAGAAATAATAAACCCATACTGTTAACAGCAACCCTATTAATCCTAAAAATCCATTTACCAATAATAAGATAATTGTAATGAAAGCTGCAATTACAATGAACTTGTAACCTTCGGTGTGTATCTTTGGAAATATCTTGCTAAACATATTCTTCTATTTGCTAATTTTCGATTAATATGTATATAAACCAATCAAATTCAATTAATAAGATAAATTTAATTTAATGAGTAAAATCAAGGTAAATAATCCCGTTGTAGAGTTAGATGGCGATGAAATGACTCGAATTATATGGGAGTTTATTAAAAACAAATTAATCCTTCCATATATCGATCTGGGTATCGAGTATTACGATCTGGGAATGAAAAGCAGAGACAATACTGATGATCAAATCACAATAGATTCAGCAAATGCAATTAAAAAAGTTGGTGTTGGTATCAAATGTGCAACCATCACACCAGATGAAGCAAGAGTAGAAGAATTTGATTTAAAAAAAATGTGGAGATCTCCAAATGGAACAATCAGAAATATTATTGGAGGAACAGTTTTCAGAGAACCAATTATTTGTAAAAATATTCCAAAACTAGTTCCTTCATGGACAGATCCTGTGATTATTGGAAGACATGCTTTTGGTGATCAATATAGAGCAACTGATTTTAAAGTACCTGGAAAAGGTAAAATGGAAGTTAAATGGACATCTGAAGATGGAAAAGATGAAATAAAATATGAAGTATTTAATTTTACAGGTCCAGGTGTAGCGCTATCAATGTATAATTTAGACAAATCTATTCAAGACTTTGCAAGATCATGCTTTAGCTATGGCTTAATCAAAAAATGGCCAGTGTACATGTCGACAAAAAATACAATTTTAAAACAATACGATGGAAGATTTAAAGATATTTTCCAAGAAGTTTTTGAGAATGAATACAAAGAAGAATTTGAAAAACATAATCTTACTTATGAACATAGATTAATTGATGACATGGTTGCATGTGCAATGAAATGGAGTGGAAAATACATTTGGGCGTGTAAAAATTATGATGGTGATGTCCAATCAGATACCATGGCTCAAGGTTATGGTTCATTAGGATTAATGACAAGTACTCTATTAACTCCTGATGGTAAAGTGATGGAAGCTGAGGCTGCACACGGAACTGTTACTAGACACTATAGATTGCATCAACAAGGAAAAGAAACATCTACAAATCCTATTGCCTCTATATTTGCATGGACAAGAGGATTAGCGCACAGAGGAAAATTAGATAACAATCAAGAATTAATTAAATTTGCTCAAACATTAGAAGTAGTATGTATTGAGTGTGTTGAAAATGGTTCAATGACAAAAGATTTAGCAATCCTCGTTGGACCTAACAGTAAGTTTTTAACTACTAATCAGTTTTTAGATGAAATTGATGGTAATTTAAAAAAGAAATTAAACTAAACTCTTAAGTTTTTTAAAAGCTTCTTCAATTTTTGATTGATCCTGTCCACCTGCTTGAGCAAAGTCTTTTCTTCCTCCACCGCCTTTACCACCAATTATTTCAGATCCAACTTTAACAAATTGAACTGCATCAAACTTGTTAGTTAAATTGTTTGTTACTCCAACAGCTAATCCAACCTTGTCATCTTTGTTTGCAAATACAGCCACAATACCTTCGCCTAAATCCTTTTTACCTTTATCTACAAGTTTTCTTAATTCTTTTGGAGGTAATCCATCTATTTTTTGAAGTCTTAACTTAATTCCATTAATTTCTTCGTCTTTAATAATATTTTTTGATTTATCCTCTAAAATTGCATTTACTGAGATAGTTTCTAATTGTTTAGTTAAATTTTTTATTAAAGTTTTTTGATCAGCTTCTTCTAAATTTGGTTTTCCTCCCAATTTAATAATTTGCTGACTTAAATCTTTTATTGTTTCTTCGTCTTTTTCTGCAGATAAATTTGATAATTTTTCTTTATTTTTAAGATATTCCTCTAATTGCTTGTCTCTTAAAGCCTCAATTCTTCTAACGCCTGCAGCAATTGATGATTGGCTGACGATCTTAAATTTACCAATATCACCAGTGTTTTTGACGTGTGTTCCGCCACATAATTCTGTTGAAAAATATTTTCCATCCTCATCTCCCATTGAAAGAACCCTTACTTCATCACCATATTTTTCCCCAAATAATGCTAAAGCACCATTTTCAACTGCTTCATCAGGTGTCATTAATCTAGTTTTTACATCAGATTTTTTTGAAACCATTTTGTTTACAAAATTTTCTATTTTATCAATTTCCTCATTTAAAATTGGCTTCATATGGCTGAAATCAAACCTTAACCTGCTTGGTTCTACTAAGGATCCTTTTTGAGTGACATGCGTACCAAGAACTCTCCTTAAAGACTCGTGTAATAAATGAGTTGCCGAGTGATAAGCTCGAGTATTGTCTCTTCTTTCCACATCAATTTTTAACTCTACACTTTCTTGTAGTTTTATAGATCCGCTCTTAACCTTTCCGTAATGTACAAATAAATCTCCAAGCTTTTTTTGAACATCAGTTACTTCAAATTTAAAATCATTTGATATTATTTCACCTGTATCACCAACCTGACCTCCAGACTCACCATAGAAAGGAGTTTGATTTACTATAATCACTCCCTCATCATTTTCTTTTAAGTGATCTACCTCTTTGTTATCTTTTAAAAGAGATAACACGACACCTTCAGCTTGATTAGTTTCGTATCCTAAGAATTCAGTCGCTTCTAATTTATCTTTTATTCCAAACCAGACATCTTCAACCGCTGCATCACCAGAACCTTTCCAATTTTTCTTAGCAAGCTCTCTACTTTCCTTCATTAAAGATTGAAACTTTTCATTATCAATTGACATTGATTTATTTCTTAGAATATCTTCTGTAAGATCTAATGGAAAACCATAGGTATCATATAATTTGAAAGCTACTTCACCTGGTAATACTTTATCTATTTTAGATATTTCATCATTTAAAATTTTAATTCCTCTATCTAATAGAACTAAGAATTTTTCTTCCTCCATTTTTAAAGTTTCTTTAATTAAAGATTCGGCTCTAACTATCTCAGGATAATTTCCAGACATTTCATTCTTAAGAGTATCAAATAAATTATAAAAAACAGGTTCTTTAGATCCAAGTAAATGAGAATGTCTCATCCCTCTTCTCATTATTCTTCTAAGAACATATCCTCTTCCCTCATTTGAAGGTAAAACACCTTCAGCAATTAAAAATGAACTAGCTCTCAAGTGATCGGCTATAACTCTAAAACTTGAAAGATTAGATTTATCTGATTTAACTTTTACAATTTCTGAGGCTGAGTTAATTATTTTTTTGAAATGATCTGTTTCATAATTATCATGAGTGCCTTGTAGTAAAGCTGCAATTCTCTCTAAACCCATACCAGTATCGACAGATGGTTTTGGAAGATTTACTCTTTTATCTTTTGAAACTTGTTCAAATTGCATAAAGACTAAATTCCAAATTTCGATAAATCTATCTCCATCCTCATCTTTAGTTCCGGGTAATCCACCTGGTAAATGATCACCATGATCAAAGAATATTTCAGAGCAAGGTCCGCAAGGACCTGTCTCACCCATTGACCAAAAATTATCTGATGTAGCAATTCTAATTATTCGATCATCGCTAAAACCCGCTATTTTCTTCCAAAAATTAAAGGCTTCATCATCTTCATGAAATACAGTTACATAAAGTCTACTTTTGTCTATTCCAAAATCTTTTGTTATTAAGTCCCAAGCATAATGAATTGCTTGTTCTTTAAAATAATCTCCAAAAGAAAAATTTCCTAACATTTCAAAAAATGTATGGTGACGAGGTGTATAACCAACATTTTCTAAATCGTTATGCTTACCACCTGCCCTTACACATTTTTGTGAAGTTGTGGCTCTCACATAATCTCTTTTTTCTAATCCTGTAAAAACATTCTTAAACTGAACCATCCCAGAATTTGCAAACATCAATGTAGGATCGTTGTTAGGAACTAAGTTACTAGACTCAACAATCTTGTGATCGTTCTTTTCAAAATACTTTAAGAAAGTACTTCTTATTTCATTGAGTGTTTTGTCTGCCATATTTTTAAAATACAGCTTTTTTATTCTATGTCTAGATATCGAAGGGAAAAAAGGCGCTTAATTTAAGCGCCTTTTATTAATAAAGATGACCTATTAATTCTTTTTAGATGGAGGAGTAGCTTCTGCTTTTTCAGCTTCTTCTTTTTCAGCTACTTTCTTTTCTTTCTCCAATTTTTCAGGATCTATCGGGTTTCCTTCTATTTTCTTAGAGATCACACCTGCTTTTTCCCTAATTGCCATTTCTATTTCTGCAGCAACTTTAGGATTTTGAGCTAGATAAGTCTTGGCATTCTCTCTACCTTGACCAATCTTCTCACCCTTGTAAGCATACCATGCGCCTGATTTTTCAATTATATCTGCTTTAGAGCCAAGATCGACTAATTCACCCATCTTGCTAATTCCTCTTCCATACATCAAGTCAAATTCAACAACTTTAAATGGTGGTGCTACTTTATTCTTAACTACTTTCACTCTTGTAGAGTTACCAATAATTTCATCTTTATCTTTAATGGCACCAATTCTTCTAATATCCATTCTAACAGATGAGTAGAACTTAAGCGCATTA
The DNA here is from genome assembly GCA_003278165.1 of Pelagibacteraceae bacterium AG-390-A02. Lineage (GTDB taxonomy): Bacteria > Pseudomonadota > Alphaproteobacteria > Pelagibacterales > Pelagibacteraceae > Pelagibacter. The sequence goes on along the minus strand of QCGU01000012.1, from coordinate 26,699 downwards.
CCGCCAGATGTTGTTTCTGGACTTCCAAACATAACTCCAATTTTCATTCTGATTTGGTTAATGAAAATCATCATTGTGTTTGTGTTTGAAATTGAACCTGTTAATTTTCTCAAAGCCTGACTCATTAATCTTGATTGAAGACCAACATGATGATCTCCCATCTCACCTTCAATTTCAGCTTTAGGAGTTAATGCTGCAACAGAGTCGATTACGATTACTGAAATAGAGCCTGATTTTACTAGCGTATCAGCGATTTCTAACGCTTGTTCACCAGTATCTGGCTGAGAAATTAAAAGTTCTTCTGTATTTACACCTAATTTTTTTGCATAAACTGGATCTAAAGCATGCTCTGCATCAACAAATGCACAAATGCCTCCGGCTTTTTGGGCTTCAGCAACAACTTGTAATGCTAATGTTGTTTTTCCAGATGACTCTGGTCCGTAAACTTCGATAATTCTTCCTTTTGGTAATCCGCCTATACCTAAAGCTAAATCAAGACTTAAAGAACCTGTTGAAACAGACTCGATATCCATCGCTCTCTTTTCACCAAGCTTCATTACAGAGCCTTTTCCAAAATTATCTGTAATTTGAGCTATTGCAGCATCTAGTGCTTTGTTCTTTTCTTTACTATCCATTTCTTGATCTTTAGTAGATTTAACTACTTTTAGGTTACTTTTCGTCATTTTTTGCCTCTTTTTTTACGTTTTTTAACAGTCGAATCATGATTTAAATGTACACATTTTGTTCTCATTAGCAAGATCTTTGTTTTTAATGGGTAAAAAAGACTGAATTACTTAAGATTTAAATAGTTGCTATTTAAAAGACCTACTGATTTTAAAACTCTGTATTGAGCTAACAAATAGCTTCTTTCAGCTTCAGCAAGATTAATTTTTGCGTTTATTAAGTTTGATCTAGATTGAAGAACATCAAAAGTAGATCTTCCAGATCCACTTTCATATTCAAAGCTAATTCCTTCAGTTGCAACTTCTGAAGCTTTAACTTGTGATTGTACGGCTTGTAAAAAACTTCTTGAAGACTGTAAAGTTGACCAAGATGACGTCACAGATTGCGTGTTATTCTTCTGAGCATTCTCTAGCAGTAATCTTTTCATGCCTTTAGCTTGAAGATTTTTGCTTACATTAGATTTATTTTTTCCACCAAATTGAAATGGCCATGAAACAGTTGCTTGTAACACATCTTTTTCTCTTTCATCATAAGTAGCACTCAAATCATCAGTGTAAGTTCTTTCTAATGAAATTTTTGCTGTTGGTGAAAGATCAGATCTTGCAATTTTTACATCTAATTCTGATTGTCCATATTCTATTTCAGCTATAATTAATTCAGGACTTTTCTGTAAAGATATTTTCTTTGCTTCATTTAAATTTTTAGGAATTGATACCTGTGCATTATATATTTTTTTTAAGTTTTCTTTTGCAGCTATAGCTCCAATTACATTTTCATAATTTAATTTGCTCGTAACTATATTATTTTGTGCTTCAATATATCTTGCTTGTGCTCCTGCAAGAGAAGACTGGGATTGTGCTAAATCTGATGCTGTGATTTGTCCTCTACTTAATCTTGCATTATCTAATTCAAATTGTCTTTGAAGTAAATTTACATTTTCTTTATTAATATTTAATTTTTCATAGGCTAAAATTAATCCAGTGTAAGCTTCAATAGCTCTTAAGAAAATCTCTTGTTCTTTTTTAATTAATTTTGCTTCTGTTAAATTTAATCCTAATTTACTTTTTTCATATTCTGTTTTTCTTCCACTGCCATCAAGTAATGTTTGTTCAAGTTTAATTGAAGAAGTCATTGTATCAGTATCAGTAATTGATGCATCTCCTCCACTTTGATTAGTAAGTTTATTAGTATCTTGAAAATTTTTTGTACTAGACAACGTTAAGCTAGGCAGTAAATCACTTCTAGACATATTGATAACTTCTTGTTGAATTTCTAAATTTTTTCTCTCTGCTTGAAGCTCAAGATTGTTATCAAAAGTTTGTTTCAATGCTTCTTTTAATGTTGCTGAAAATGCACTTAATGGAAAAACAATTGTGCAAAAAATAATTAAAAAGAATTTTTTCATTTATTATATTTTATTGTCTTTATTTGATGGTTGCTATTTAAATTTAAGATAATTGTAGAATATTTTGGAGCAAATTTAAACATGTTCTGTGTAATTCTTTGATAAGTTTGCATAAAATTAATTACATCTCCTTTGCTCATTATTTTATGACTAGATTTATTTTTAGTATTTAACCACAGTTTGTGCTCTTGTTTAAGTCTCCATTTTTGAAGCAAATTAAAATTTTTAGCTTTTAAATAAATCAGACAATTTAGTTGAGAATACAATCTTTTGTATTTTGTCTTTAGTTGATCATTTACATATTTTCTCCAAATTTGTTTTTGATCTTTAGTTCTTTCAAGAGAATTAATTGACTTTTTAAGTGTTTTATTAACTTCTGCTCTTGCACCAACACACCAGCCCTCAAATATAATTACATCTGGTTGCTCTTTAATATTGTACCAATTTTTTTTAGGTGATCGATCATCTACCGCCTTGTTAAAACTTGGTAACTTAATTGATTTAAAATTTTTACTTTTTGATTTTTTAAAGAAATCCAACATAATTTTTACATCATGTGTCCCTGGTACTCCCCTCGTCATTAACATAGGATGAACTTTATTTGACAAAATAGATCTTTCTTTCCTAGTTTTATAAAAATCATCAATAGAAATTTTAAATACTTTTAATTTAAAATATTTTTCTAATATAATTTTTATAATTGAGCTTATTGTTGTCTTACCAGTACCTTGTCCTCCTGCTAAACCAACAAAGTAAGGTTTTTTATTATTTGCTTTTTTTGCAATCCAAAAACTTACTGGAATTAGAAAAGATTTAAGCATCTTATCTTTATTGCTAAATTTTTCTTTTGAGGTCTCTTGTGATTTAATAAATTTTATACAATCACTTTTAACTTTTTTAAAACACTCGACAGTAGATTGCATTGAACTTTTATTTTTCTTGATCCATTGGATGGTTAAGACCATCAAATTGAGCTATTTCTTTTATATCTTCAACTTTAACTTCATCGACACAACCTAAATTGAATCCAGTCATAGCTGGTGCACTTCTTGGATTATGATGAGTATAAATTCCGCATTCAGTACAAAAGTAATGGTTAGCAACTTTAGTGTGGTACTGATAAAGTTTTAGTTTATCTTCTCCTTTAGTAACTTTAAAATCCTCATTTTTAACCATGCCCATTGTTGCATTTTTTCTTTTACAAATTGAACAGTTGCATCTAACTATTTTTGCTAATTCATTAACCGTAGAATTAATTTCAGCTTCTACGGATCCACAATGACAACTTAATTTCATATATCTCCTTAATTTAAGTTAAAATACATTTTGCTGCAATCTTATTTCCATCTAAATCTCGAACGTATGAATAATAATTTCCATCTTTTCTAACGCCTGGTCCACCTTCATTTGTTGCTCCTTTTGAGATTGCAACTTCATAAAATTTTTCTACTGCTTCTTTAGTGTCAGCCAATAAAGTAATCTGTGTTCCATTTCCAAAAGTTGCAGGTTCGCCATTAACAGGATGCGTTACATAAAATTGAACTTTATCTGGATTACTTGAATGAGCGTAACCAAGATACTTTTCTGTTTTTAAAACTCTCTTTAATTTTAAAGGCTCAAACACTGCATCATAAAAATCACCTGATTTTTGATGATCATCAGAACCAACCATTACAAAATCTAAAACATTCATAATCAAACTCAGAATTTATATATTTAAATAATCAACTTAAACTATCTATGGTTGAAGTTATCCACAAGTCCACAATATGTGGATTGGATGTTCACGTTTTGATTCACTTTTGATTCAGTTACAGACTCAAAATACAACCTCTTGAGTGTATTTCATAAATGGTCTATAAAATAGAACAAAACAAGAACATGAAACTAACAATCCCATATTATCTACATAAAGCAGGCGCTGGTTTTCCTTCTCCTGCAACAGATTATATCGAAGAAGATATCGATCTAAACATGCATTTAATAAGAAATGTTCCAGCAACTTTCATCATCAGAGTTCAAGGTAAATCAATGGTCGATGTTGGCATTAATGATGGAGATTTATTGGTCGTTGATAAAAGTTTAAAACCGAAAAACTTTTCAACAGTGATTGCAAATGTTCACGATGAACTTGTGGTTAAAACTTTAGTTCAAGAAAGAGATAAAAAATTTTTAACCTCTGGATCTAAAGAGTTTTCTGACAGAATTTTAATTAATGAAGAACAAGATGTTTTTATTTGGGGAGTAGTTACTTATGTCATCCACTCAGTATACTAAAAAAATAGCACTCGTTGATTGTAATTCTTTTTATGTTTCTTGTGAAAGATTATTCAATCCTAAAATAAGAAAAAAACCTGTTGTCGTTTTATCTAATAATGATGGCTGTATAATTTCAAGATCGAATGAAGCAAAAGCTTTAGGAATTAAAATGGGTGAACCTTATTTTAAAGCAAAAGATATTATCGTTAAAAATAATGTAAATGTATTTTCATCAAACTATTCTTTATATGGAGATTTATCTAGAAGAGTAATGCGTACCCTTAAAAGATTTAATTCTGAAATAGAAGTTTATTCAATTGATGAAGCGTTTTTAGATTTAACAAACTTTAAAGATCAAGATGTAGAAAAAGTTGGAAAAGAAATTAGAGAAACAGTTTTGCAATGGACAGGTATTCCAACTAGTATTGGGATCGCAAAAACAAAAACTTTAAGTAAAGTTGCAAATCATATTGCTAAGAAAAAACAATCAGGGGTAACAAGCTTAATTGGAATAGAAAACTTAGATCCCATTTTAGAAAAAGTAGAAATTAATGATGTCTGGGGTGTTGGAAGACAACTTACTAAATTTTATCAAAAGCATGGAATTTATAATGCTAAGCAATTAAAAAATAAATCTAACACTTGGATCAAAAAATCATCAAATGTTCTAAGTTCAAGAACAGCGATGGAACTTAGAGGAATTCCTTGTATTGATTTAGAAACAACTGCTACTAAAAGAAAGAGTTGTGTTGTTTCAAGATCATTTGGTAAAAGAATTGAAACTTTTCAAGAATTAAAAGAAGCAGTTGCAAACTATTGTTTAAATGCATCTGAAAAAATTAGATCAGAATCTTTAGTTGCAAAAGCAATTACTGTATTTGTTAGAACCAGTCCTTTTCAAAGAAACTTTGGTTATTATTCAAATGCAAAGACAGTTGATTTTCCAATTGCAACAAACAATAGTATTGAAACAGTTAAGACAGCAGTTTCAATACTTGAGAGTATTTTTAAAAATGGTTATCGTTATCAAAAAGCAGGTGTAATGCTAACAGGGTTATCGAATGCAAGTGATAAAACAAATTTATTTACATCTGAAAAAGATGAAAAAATTAATAGCTTGATGCGATCAATTGATAACACTAATCATCGATACGGAAGATCTACTTTAAGTGTTGCAAGTGCAGGAGTTCATAAAAAGTGGAATATGCGAAGACAGTATTCTTCAAAAATTGATACAGCTGATTTTTATTGTTTACCAACGATTAGAGCTTAATTTAATCTTTATTTAACTACACCTGATGATTTAATCGAACAATCATCATGTTTTTCAAAGCACTTTCTCATAGCTTTTACTTTTGCTTTACCTTTGTCTTCATCAAATGCTTTAAATTCAGTTGTAGGGTTAGATTTTGATAGAACGATAGCAAAAAATTTTCCTTTATTTTCATCAGAAATACTTTCAACTCTTAAATTATCTAAATCAAATGCTTTTGGTATTTCCATATTTTTATAAACTTTTGCTATTGTTTTTTTTAATTTTTCTTTTGATTTAGCTTTAAAAATATTATCCATAAAAATAATTTGAGTTGGAAATTCTCCAGCATCTTGACCTTTTTGCCAATTGGGTTCCATACCAATTGCCTTAAGGTATCTACTTATAAAGGATTGATAAATTCCAGCTTTAACATACATGCCATTTGGAGCTCCACCATTAGTTTGTCCGCTATAAGATGCTTTATATTCTGAATTCACCCATATGTTATAAAAACCTTTTTCTTTATTTTTAGAGTAATTATTGTTCATAACGATATGAGTCCACTTGCCTCTCATTTTTTCAATTTCTAAAAGTTTTTTTGAAGAAATTGACTTTCCTCTAATCATAATATTAGCAACCATAACTCCATAATAATCCTCTATTTTTAATGCAGGCCCAAGGCTGGGTTTTTCATAAATTTGATAGAAGGAAGTTATGGTTGGAGAAATAGTTTTATAATTATTTGGAATATAAATACTAAATGTCAGCCATTGTTCACCCTTGAAGGTACTATCCCATCCTCCAAGCTCACTACGAACTCTATCTCCTTTTGATGTAAAGGTATTTTTATTTCTTTTAAAGTCACCGCAATCGGTATGTTTAGCTCCATCGTTTCCACAATCGAAAGGAATTGCAACAAATTTATACGCACTTTTACCTATAACAGGCTCTCCTGATTCTGCTTTAACTATTTCGTAAGCCTTTCCTATTTTTCCTTTGTGAACAGATGGTTTGAAATTTATATTAGTTATATCTTTTTTATTTGCATAAACATTATTTGCAAATACTAATACAAAAAGAGTAATTAATATTTTTTTCATAAAAACACTTTGTTATATATAAATTTGTTATAGACCTCCTGATGAATATAAAAATTTAGCAACATCTTCAACGCCAATTTGCTTTTTCATTTGGCAAAAAACATAAGGCAAGCCATTACGTGCCTTTTTCACGTCTTCTTTCATGGTATCAAGATTAACATCCACGTGAGGAGCTAAATCTGTCTTATTAATAATTAATAAGTCTGATTTTTGAATGGCAGGGCCACCTTTTCTAGGAATATCTCCACCCATACCAACGTCAATAACATAAATAGATAGATCAACTAATTCAGGACTAAAAGTTGCTGCTAAATTATCTCCACCAGATTCGATTAAAATCAAATCAAGATCAGGAAATTTTTTTTTCATATTTTCTACAGCAAGCATATTAATTGAAGCATCTTCACGAATTGCTGTATGTGGACATCCTCCTGTTTCAACTCCTTTAATTCTCTCTAAAGGTAAAGCTTGAACTTTCATCAAAAATTCTGCATCCTCTTTTGTATAAATATCGTTTGATATTACAGCCATAGAAATTTTCTTTGACAAAAACTTACAGAGTTCAGCAGTCAAACTAGTCTTGCCTGCACCAACGGGTCCACCTATTCCAACTTTTAATGGTCCATTTATATTTTTCATGTCTTATAAATTCGCGTTTTCAAATTTTCATGCTTGATACTGTAGATATCACTATTAAAACAAATTCCACCTAGATCTTCTAAATTTAAATTTTCGCTTTCTTTTTCTATTTCTCTAATTAAATCATAAGTTTGAATTATACAGTCTTGTCCAATTTTTTGTCCAATTGGTATGTGTTTGATACAAACATTTATTAGATTTGATACAAAAGATTGCAGATAAGATACAATCGTTAAATTTAAGGGTATATCAAAATGTTTGGCTGCTTTAGCAACAGCAATTGGATAAGCAGTATTTTCTTGAATATTAAAATCCCAACTATCAGCTAAAACTTTTCTAAATGCATTACCTATCTCAATGGATTCTATTTTTCTTTCCTTGCTTGGACAAAGCGATAGTGCAAGTTCATTTAACTCTTCTCCCTGATAGGTATATTTCATTAAAATTACATCATTTTTACCAGTTCCATATTTTAAGATACATTTTAAATAATCCAAAATATCTTCTTTTGACTTAATAAAATTATCATTAATCATTGCCTCTAAACCATGAGAATATGAAAAACTTCCAACAGGAAATGATGGTGAAAACCAAGTTTGAAGAATTTGTAAAGCTTCTTTTAAATCTTTTTTACTTTTTATTTTAGTGTTTATGGCTATGGGTTCTACCAATTCCATATGCTCCTCCCTCTGGTTTAAAAGGTCTTGAAACTTTCTTAACCTTTCCACCTAATTTTAATATCATTTTTTTTATTACTTCATCATACTGAATAAAAATTCTATCTTTTTCAATTTGGCATGGCATATGCCTATTTCCAATATGCCAAATTAATTGCATTAAATTTTTTCCTTTTATTTCTAATAAATTTTCTTTTTTGTTTTTGATTAAAATCAAATTTCCACTTTGAAGCCTAAACGCTTGATTTTCTGACAGTGATTTTGTCTCTGGTAAATTGACTAAAAATTCAAAACCATTATCTGAAACAAGTTTTTTTCTTCTTAAAAATCGTTCATCATAGGATAAAGATATGTGATCTTTTGCTTTATTTTTGGCTATTTTATTTACTATTAAAAAACAATTATCCATAAGCTAAAACATAAAATATCTTTGTGCTAAAGGAAGTTCTTTAGCTGGTTCACATGTAATTATTTCACCATCTGCTTTTACTTCGTATGTCTCAGGATTAACCTCAATCTTTGGACACTTATCATTTAAAATCATGTCTTTTTTTGAAATAGCTCTTGTATTTTCTACAGGCAGTAAATCTTTTCTTATACTTGCATTTTTTAATGAATTCTTTTCAAGAGCTAATTTACTTGTGAAAATTACTGAAGATTTCTCTAAAGAAGTTCCAAATGATGAAAACATTGGTCTGGTGTATACAGGCTGTGGAGTTGGAATTGATGCATTTGGGTCTCCCATTTGAGCACAAGCTATACTTCCACCTATTAAAATCATCTCTGGCTTTGCACCAAAGAATGCTGGGTCCCATAAAACTAAATCTGCACGTTTATTTTTTTCAATACTACCAATATATTTTGAAATCCCATGAGCGATTGCAGGATTAATTGTATATTTCGCTAAATATCTCTTAACTCTAAAATTATCATTATCCCCTTTTTCCTCTGGTAAACTTCCTCTTTGAACTTTCATTTTATGTGCAGTTTGCCAAGTTCTAATTATAACTTCTCCAACTCTACCCATGGCCTGACTATCTGATGCAATAATTGAAAAAGCTCCCATGTCATGAAGAATGTCTTCCGCTGCAATTGTTTCTCTTCTTATTCTACTTTCAGCAAATGCTACATCCTCTGGAATAGATTTATCAAGATGATGACAAACCATTAGCATATCCAAATGCTCTTCTATTGTATTGACTGTGTATGGCCTAGTAGGGTTTGTTGAAGAAGGAATAACATACTCTTCTCCACAGACTTTAATTATATCTGGTGCGTGTCCACCACCAGCACCCTCTGTATGAAAAGCATGAATAGTTCTTTTGTTTATTGCTTTTATTGTATTTTCTACAAACCCACTTTCATTTAAAGTGTCTGTGTGAATCATTACTTGAACATCATTTTTATCAGCAATATTCAAACAATTACCAATCGCTCCAGGAGTGGTTCCCCAATCCTCATGTAATTTTAAAGCTGAAGCTCCTGCTAGAATTTGTTCTTCAAGACCTTCTGGCAATGAAGAATTTCCTTTCCCAGCAAAAGCTAAATTCATAGAAAAACCATCAGCAGATTGAATCATTCTTTGTATATGCCATGGACCAGGTGTGCACGTTGTTGCAAGAGTTCCATGAGCTGGTCCAGTTCCTCCTCCAAGCATAGTTGTGATGCCCGAGTGCAAAGCATCATCAATTTGTTGGGGACATATATAGTGAATATGACTGTCAAAACCCCCTGCTGTTAAAATTTTTCCTTCACCAGCAATTATCTCTGTTCCTGGACCAATAATAATATTTACTTTAGATTGAGTATCTGGATTACCAGCTTTACCAATTTCAAATATTTTTCCATCCTTTAAGCCTACATCAGCTTTATAAATTCCATTTACATCAACTATTAAAGCATTGGTAATAACTGTATCAGATGCTCCTTTTTTTCTACTAATTTGTGATTGGCCCATCCCATCTCTAATTACTTTTCCGCCACCAAACTTTACTTCTTCACCATAAGTAGTTAGGTCGTTCTCAACTTCAATAAATAAGTCAGTATCTGCAAGCCTTACTTTGTCTCCTGTAGTAGGCCCGTACATATCTGCATAAGCTGCTCTAGAAATTTTAGCCACTATAAATTACCCATTACTTTCTTATTGAACCCGTATATTTTTTTTAATCCATTTATTTCTATAAGCTCAACATCTTTAGATTGACCTGGTTCAAATCTAACAGCAGTTCCTGATGGTATATTTAATCTTTTTCCATATGATAATTTCCTATCAAAAACTAAATACTCGTTTGTTTCAAAAAAATGATAATGGCTTCCAACTTGTACGGGTCTATCTCCAGAATTAGAAATTTTAATCTTAGTAACTTTGGAGTCTTTATTTAAGTCTATTTTCTCGTTTTTTGTAATTACTTCACCTGGCTTCATAATTATCACCTAATAGGTTTGTGTACTGTTACTAACTTGGTTCCATCAGGAAAAGTAGCTTCTACTTGAACTTCTTTAATCATGCCTGGAATGCCTTCCATACAATCCTTTTTTTTAATTACATGAGCTCCTGCCTCCATTAATTCTGCAACACTTTTACCTTGTCTAGCTCCCTCGACTACAAAATCTGTTATTAAAGCTATAGCTTCTGGATAATTTAATTTTATACCTTTTGATAATCTATTTTTAGCAACAATTGCTGCAAGACTTATTAAAAGTTTATCTTTTTCTCTAGGAGTCAATTTCATTTAGATATTCCATATTCTTGGTATTTTTGAACCTTCAGAAAAATAAGACAAAATTTTATCAATTGCAAATTTAAGATTATAACTATCCTTAGATAAAAATCTTACGATCAATTTATTGTCCCAGTGAGAATAATTTGAAGTTGTATTTTCATTATTTGTTAGAGTTTCAGATAAATTATCCACATTATTCAAAAATTTTTTTCCTACAATAATAATTGTCGCAATTGCAGAGTTATTATTTAATGTAGAAAAACTATTCAAATATTTTTTCTCAAAAAAATTTGTATTTATTGCTTCTGTATGAATTAATTTATTATCTATATTAATATTCCAAAAATCTAAAAAATATCCTTTTTCAAATACCTCCTTCATTGAAGTTCGTCCAAAAATAATATTTTCACAAAGTAGTAAATTTGAATCTTTCGATAAATTAAAATTTATTTTTCTTTTCAGATTACAATTATTAAATAAAATTAATTCTTTAGGTAACCAAAATAAACTTGAATTATTTAATAAATTTAAATTAATTTCTAAGTTAGCTGGATTACCAAACCCACTATATATTTTTTCTGCCGCCTGGGTTGAAATACATAGATTCGATTTTTGAATCTCTATATCGTAATTGTATTCATCTCCGCTGGTAATTCCACCAGCAGTATTTATAAGCATTAATTGTTTTAAATTTTCATGAAAATCTGGCATCAAACCTTTTAAAGATCCTTGTTGATAAAGTTTTTGTAAATTTTGATCTTTAATTTTTATTTCTAATCTACCTTTTGATTTTTCCAGTTTTTTTTGACTTATATTCATCCCTTTATCCTAGCACAAAAAAACTTTTTTATTATTTGTCAATTATTAGAGCTTGAATTATCTTGCCTTTTTAATAAAAAAGTAACATGCAAAACCAAGAAATAGTCAAAATTATTGAAAACCTTAAAGGAAGAAGAGGTTATGAGGAAAAAAGAGCCGCTAAATTAGGCTTTGCTTCTCTTTATGAGTATTTTGAAGATAAGATTGCAAAGAAACAAAAAGCATTTGAAGACGAACAAAAAGAATCAGAAGCTGCAAAAGCTGATAAGAAACCAAAAGCTAATAAAAAAAGCTGCGGTTGCTGTTAATTAAAAAGGTCTTTGATTTGTCGGATATCCTAAATTCTCACAAGACCCAGATTGTGAAGATGTTGATTTACACAATTGTACATTACTTGCACCATTTACTTGAGATTGATTTGATAACTGGCTCATAAGTTCTGAGCAACCACTCCATAAATCATCACAATTGTCAGATTTTCCTACATTTGAGTATCTAATAATAGTATCAGGAATTTCTATGCCTTCTTTAGTGGCATTATCCATATGATGTCTATAAGGACCAAACTTAAATCTCACACTTGAAGCGCCTCCTAATGTATCACCAAAATAACTTGAAATTAATTTTCCATCTATCCACAAATGCAAAAAACCTTGTTCAGACCATTTTGCATTTATTAAAATATTGACCCACTTACCTTTTAACCTTACAAAATTTTGATCTAAAGTAACAATGTAGTGATCAAAATAAAAATATTCAGACTCTGTCTCATTTTTAGTAGCCAAATAGTTTGATGAGTTAAAAACCCATGAAAATCGGTTATCAATTATATTAAATTGCGCATCGCTAGTTTTTTCACCTTTCCCATAAAGTTTTTTAAAATCAAATAAACTGATCGTATGATTGTCTGTCCTTATATCTGCTGGCACAAAATATCCAATTCTATACCATTTAGTTTTATTTTTTTTTGTAGTTTCTTTATAAGGTTCCATGATTTGAAATCGCTGAGCATGACCTGGCACACCCCATCTTGTCCAATCTTGCTTGTGTCCCTCAAATGAATATTTTAAATTGAATTCTATCCCTTTTTCTTTAACTCCTAAATGATCTTCAAATTCATCAAAGAATTTATAAAAGTCTGGATTTTTAATATTTCTTAATGGAAAAACCATTTTATTATCTAGTTGTGCTTTAAGTACATAATGAGCAAAATCTTTTTTTTCTTTTTTCTTCATTTTTATATGCCATTTATTTGCATACGAGATTGAAGGAACTAATAATAATATTAATAATATTGACAAAATTTTTTTCATAATATTAATATTTTTCAATTCCAAGATATGCAAACTTTGATTTTGTAGAAGGTATTGTAACAAACAATCTATAAAAATTGTTATTTTTCTTAAAAAAACTAGAAGCTCGTTCACAACCATATAACCCAAAACTTTCTTGATTAAATGATTTAGATGCTTGTTCAAAAGATTTGTTATCTTGATTAAAATACATTGCACTTACTTGTTTTTTACAATCAATCCATGGACTAAACCAATCCTCTTTAAATCCATAAATATCATCTGTTCCATCTTTATTTATATCTGCAGTTTCAATTCTAAATGAACCATTGAGAGAAACTGGCATTACCTGATATTTTTCAAATGACTTGTCATTATTGTTTTTAAAAACATATAAAAACTCTTCAGTCTTACAATCTTTTCCACGATCAAATGGTTTTAAATTATCTCTTCGCTTACAAACTACATCTTTAGCAACACCAATACTATCTGTATTACCATCTTTGTTAAAATCAATAGCGGTAGAGATCCATGCTCGATCAGCCATTTTAAAAACTTTTTTATCTGATCCCTCTACCCAATATCCAGGTTTGTCGTTTATATCTCCTGTCCATATCAGGAAGTTTGCTTTACCAGTTGGTTTTTCTTTAAATTGATAGCTATCAAGTTTTTCAAATTTTAATTTATTTTTTTTACTAGTCACTTTAGACCAACAAAAAGTTGTATTTCCCAAACCTGGACAACTTCCAAAAATAATTGCTCCCTCTTTTGATGGAAGAATATGATTAAATCCAATGTCTATAAAATTATTTGCTTTTTTAGCTTTTCGACATTTATTGGTTTTCATATCACAAACTTCAATACCACCAGGTTTTTGGTCACCATAAAAGTAATCAATAATTTCATAATATCCATCTTGATTAAAATCAAAATACATCAAATCATGAGAAAAATGAGGTGATCCAAAACTTTTTAATTCATTTGAATTTAAATCAAAAATATAATTAACATCTTTCCAGCTGCTATTTCTGTTTCTCCCATCTTCACGATTACCTAAATAAACTATTTCTTTATTTCCATCACTATCAATATCCAAAACATTCATTCTTCTAGCGGTTAAAGGTAATGTTAAATGATTAGATTTTAATTCTAAATTATCTGTTTTAAATAAATTATCTAAATTTTCTAAACTTATACTTACAAGATGCGAAAATGGTTGTTTGTCAGATTGTTTTCCCCACTCAACTACATTATTCCAAGTATGAGCAATAATTTTATTTCCATCTCTGTTATTTATATATTTTAATAGTTGAGGAGAGTTCCAGGTATTAATTGAATGTTCATTCGATTTAATCTCGTAATGATTTTCTAGCTTCTGAATAATTAAACAACTGTTTTCAGATTTAGTTCTTATAAATTCTGATTTTAATTGATCACATTTAAAAGGATTAAATGTAATATTTTCATTAATAACTTTTTCTCCAGAATAAGCGTTAAAACTAAAGAAAAATAAACCAAAAAAAGTTAATAAAATTTTTTTCATTAATTAAAAAAACTTCTTAAATTTAATTATTTTTTACCTAAAAATGCAAGAGTACAATCACTGTGTTCTTCAAAACATTTTCTCGTTGCTTTAATTCCAGCTATTCTATCCTCAGAATCTTCCGCAAAAAATTGAACTGATGGATTTGATTTTCTAGTAGCAATTGCACAATACCAGCTATCATTGCTTATATTGTCACAAGAATAATTATTTTTATTATTCCTTTTTAACAGAGATTTTGCATCTTCAATTGCATACATAACCATTCTATTAGTTTCTGTAGGAAAATCTAAAGCATAGTTTGTATCAAATACTACATCATATAGATGCATCCATCCGACTGTATTGTAATCGTTTGGATTATTACTTAAAAATCTCATATTATTATTATCTCCACCCATATCTTTAGTGTCCTTGTAATTTTTATTACACCAAGCAACTAATTTATTAATTTTCGGAAATTCTTTTTGAATATCATAACCTTGATGATGAAGAATTATTGCCATTATAATCATTCCTTGAGCAACTTTATTTCCAGAGTTGATTCCAAAATTTTGTCCACTTCCAGATCTATGTTCAGCTTTGAAAGTTCCATTTTTTTTTCGCATGGTTTTATAAAAATCTTTGAAACCATTCAGGCCGGCAGTAAAATAATTCTCATTTTGATCAGCAACACCCCACAACATATATGCAACTTTTTTATTTATAGTTTCGTGGTTTCCTGGTTCAAAGAAGTGCTTCCATTTCCATTGACTAGACAACAAACCATCCATTGGTCCCTGTTCTAATGCCCATACTCTTTTTTCTAACCAACTGTGAACTAAATCAAATTCTTCCTTAGAGTAAACTTCATTTTTTTGTAAAACTATATGTGCTTCAATTAAAGGTGTGATTGTTGGATAAAACCAATTCAAAGTATTACCAAAACCCTGAAAATCTTTTGCACTGCTACTTTTGTACAGAAATCTATCAGCTTGAAGTATTCTTATCCAATTATTCTTTGCGCCCTCAACTAAACCATTCTTTAACTCATTTAATTTTTTATTTTGTATTAAATGAGAAATAGGAAAAGAATGTCTGTAATTTCCAACCTCTCCTCCATCTTTTGCTTCATATTTAAATTCCTCGTTCAACCAAATAATTTCATCATCTGATCCAGATGGTGTTGAATATATTGTGTGATCAAAATACTCACTCCATTTTAATCCCTGGCAAGACATTCCTTGGCAATCGTCACTTACGTCATAAATTGCATAATTATTTATGAAATCTCCCCATATTCCAATCATTTTTGTAGGTTTAATTAATTTACCCTTTTGAGCAATATTAATAGGTTTATTATTTCCACTAAAGCTACTCTTTCCAATGAAAAGTTTTGGTTGTTTGTCTAGCTTGGTAATATCTATATCGCATCCACCTTCTTTAACACATTTATAAGCATATTTTTTACCATGGGGCCAACCTTTATGATCTGTAAAAGCTTTTGAAGTTAATAAAAAACTTACAATTAAAATTAAAATAATTTTTTTCATAAATTATTTTGGTAAATTATTACAATCATGGAATAGTGCTGTTTTCTTACATTTTTTTCCACTTCTAAAAGAGTCGTAATAAGCAACTTGTGTTTTTACAGGAATTTTTCTTTTTCCATTATAAATTCCAAAACGAAAATTAGGTCCCATTTTTTTTCCATCTTTCTTTCTTTTAAGCAACTTACCAAATGTTTTACCTTTTGATTGATAAACTAGTTTATCGTTAATCCATAAATCAATGAAACCATCCTCTTTATCAGTCCAATTTACGTTCATTAAAAAATCATGCCATTTATTATGCAAAGCGTTTGTAGGTATAATTAATTCTCTTCCATACCCTTCGCATTGGAGTACTCCATCTTTTTCAATTGTAACTCCTTCTCTTTCTAATTTGAACACTATTGGTATTTCAGGACAATCTTCATCAAAACCAGAAGAATTAACTCTATCCAATTGCTTAGTATAGTCACTTGGCATTTTAAATTGTCCTAAGATTGTATAAGCAGGTCTAATATGATTTGTATCTTCAGGAATATACATTGACCATGCATACCAAACATTTCCTATATGCCCTTTTGCACTAGATGGATAATTTCCTTGAAAAATAACTTCACTCCTTCCAGCTTTATTAGATCTATCACAATCTCGTCGATGGCAATCCCCATCTCTCATCTCAAAACGTAAAGAATATTTTCCATCTCTAACAATTTTTGTCTCATATCTTAAATTCCAAGGATTAGGCGCGATACGTCCATGAGTTTCAATTTTACCCCATGATCCTGTTTTCTCAGGCCACTTTATAAATTTTGAGTGTTTAAAAACATAATTTTCATCTAAATATTTTTTAGGGGGATCTTTTGCTTGAGCAGATAAACTAAAAAATAAAGAAAATATTATAATTAGTATTTTTTTCACAAATAGATTTTATTAAAGTTCTAAAATTTTTGAAGACCCATCTTTATATGTAAACTCTACTTTTTTTTCTGAAATACTTTTTATTGATGTAAATCCATCATATTCAGCGATAAATTCATTTAATTTTTTTCTATTTTTTTTACTCATTTTTGCTCCTGGGGCATTCACACCAACATCAATAATTAACTCAGCTCCATTTAAAAAAGCATTTACCCAAGCTTTCACGGCAGGACCACAAGTCATTGCTTCTGTTAACCAAATAGGTTTATCAACATCCACACTTTTTAATAATTCAGCAAATTCATCTACCCAAAGCTCTTTATCACATTGACCATCTGGACCACTGATGTGATGAATGTTTGCTATATCGAAATGATCTTTTATTTCTGGCAAAACTGATTTCCAATATTTTTTATTTTTAGGAAACATTCCTGCGGCTCCAGCCATCACTATCACAGCATCGGGTTGCTTTTCTTTAATTGCTTTTGATGAAAAATTAAAGATTTCAATAAAGTCTTCCTTACTTCCTTTAAAGAACATTTTAAACTCTGGCTCATTCATTATATCCCAATATTTTATAGGTTTAGTTAATCCAGGCATATCATTGGAACCATCTCCATCATAACGATCTACTAATTTTGTAAGGAAGTTTTTATAGTCATCCATGGAACATGGTTTACTTAAATATTTTGTAAAACGTTTTCCAAAAGGACTTTTTGCCTTTTTTCTTTTGCATGATTTTTGATCCCAATTGGCATGAGGCCAAATAGTTGCTAATATTGTTTGATTATGCTCTTGTGCATAGACAACATATTGATCTACATCATCCCAAAAGAAATTTCCTTTTTTACTTTCAATATGATTCCAAATAAATGGTCCAGGATGAGGTCTAACCCATTGACCATCTTTACCTCTCATTTTTTCATCACGCATTTCGGTTAATTCACCAAATCTAGATTCAGAATTTGCAAAGTTAGTTAAGATTAAAAATGATAATAAAATTATTAATAATTTTTTATTTAACAAAAGTATCATTAAATTGACTAGACACTCTTACAAAAGTTGTACATTTACTTAGTTGTTTTAATGAAGGTGCTCCTACATAAGTACAACTACTTCTAACACCACCAAGAATATTTAAAACGGTATCGTTTATTTTACCTCTGTATTTTACTCTAACTTTTCTTCCTTCGCTACTTCTGTAATCTGCCAGTCCGCCATAGTGTTTTTTATTAGCAACTTCTGAACTTGATCCATAAAATTCAATATATTTAGAGCCATTTGCTTTTACAATTTTTCCTTTACCTTCATCATGACCTGCTAACATTCCTCCAAGCATTACAAAGTCTGCACCACCTCCAAAACCTTTTGCAACATCACCAGGACATGTGCATCCTCCATCAGCAATTACATGTGCGCCTAGACCATGAGCTGCATCTGCACATTCAATGACAGCACTTAACTGAGGATAACCAACTCCAGTTTGAATTCTAGTAGTACAAACACTTCCAGGTCCTATTCCAACTTTTACGATATCTGCACCACTTAGAACTAGTTCTTGTGTCATATCTGCAGTTACAACATTTCCTGCAATAATCGTTTTGGTTGGGTATTTATCTCTTACTGATTTGATAAAATTGGTGAAATGCTCCGAGTAACCATTTGCAACATCAATACAAATAAATTTGAAAAAACTAAATTCCTTTAAAACCTTATCTAAGTTTTGAAAGTCTTCTTTTTTAATACCAACGCTAAGAGCAATATTAGGATAGATTTTTTTAATATTTTTATTTTCTTTTATTTTTTTTACATCGTGTTGTTTTGTTAAACATGTGATCATTTGATATTCATTTAATTTTTCAGCAATACTTAATTCACCAACACCATCCATATTGGCTGCCATAATAGGAATGCCTGACCATTCATTTTTACTATATTTAAATCTATAGGTTCTAAGAAGATTTACGTCTTTTCGACTTTTTAATGTGCTTCTCTTAGGTCTGAATAAGACATCAGAATAATCTAGCTTAAGCTCTTCTTCAATTCTCATCGATAGAGAGGCTATAATTTATAAAATACTATTTCAATTCAAATTGTAGCCTGTGGATAAGTTTTTTATTAAGCTTTAAAAAGCTTATCAGACAAGTTTTGTAACTTATCTCCAAAGAAAACTTCTTTTTCAATTCTCTTAAAGTCTAAATCAAACACGGTAGACATAGCAGATGCATAAACTGATCTTGCATCAATAGTAGCATTTAAATCTCTTCCCTCAAAAAGCTCTTTTCTTTTTAAACCTGGCCAGTCAGTATGAACTTGACTTTTCTTAATCAAACCTCCAGCTAGGAATACTGCAGTTCCATAACCATGCTCTGTTCCGTTTCCACCATTTTTTTTAATCGTTCTTCCAAATTCTGTAACAGTTAAGATTATTGAATTTTCATAAGTCTTTTTTGATAGTTTTAAATTTTGAATAATTGTATCCATTTCAACTAAACATTTTGTATGTGTACCATTAATTCCACCTTGTGCAGCGTGAGTATCAAAACCATTTACTTCAAATACTGCAACTCTTGGACCGTTTGGGTTTGACAAAAGTTGTCCTGCTCTCATTGCAAGGTTTTTATTTTTTCTTTTATCGTAACCCACCCCAGTACCCATTTGTTCATTTTTACGCTTTTTAATAAAATTCATCATGTCTAGTAATTCTTCTTCTGAACTATCTGCGTAGACTGATTTTAAAAGATCAAGCGTTTCTTCTCTTGGAAGTCTTCCATCCGCTGGAAAATAATTATCATTTTTAGGAACACCTCTTAATAATAATGGCATCGGTAAAGATAAAGCCAAACCTTCTGCTTTAAGATTAGCAAGTTTCATACCCCGACCAAGCCATCCTGTTTTTTCTTGATAAGGAACTCTCCCGCCAGACTCCATTAAATTTTGACCTTCAAAATGCGATCGAGCTGTATATGGAATGCTAGTTGCGTGAACGATAGCACCAGTGTTATCATGCCAACATTCACTAAATCCTTTTAATTTAGGATGCAAAGCAAAGTCAGAATCAAGTTTCATTGGATTTTCAATTAAAATACCTTTTCTAATTTTTTCAAAACGTTTATCTCCAACAACAGGAACAGCACAAAGACCATCCATTCCTCCTCTGAGCATAATAACTATTAAATTTTTCTTTTTGGATGTTGAAGCTAAAACTGGAAAATTAAATCCAGCTAAAAATAAAGAAGTTGCAGTTCCTTTTAAAAAATCTCTTCTTGATATCTTCATGCTTTTAATACCTCTGGTAAGTTAAATAATATAATATGTTTTTCCTCGTTAGTCTTTGCTTTTGATACAATCTTAAGAATTTTATCTGGGTTATCAAAATTATTACGAATTATTTTTTCATGAATATTGTCATCTAACATATCTTGCAAACTGAATTTATGGAAAGCTGTTTTAGCGAACATTATTCTTCTTATAATTAATTCCGTTGACAACCAGTCTTTTTCGAAATCTGAAAATCCATTAGGTTGTTTTTGTCTATAAGGATGGCAACCTAAATCTTTTAAAAACCATGCTTGATCACTAATCTCTCCAAAAGGTTTGATACCTAATGGATGGCTATCAATTAATTTTTCTCCAACTGGATATGAGTAAGTTGATCCCGACATATTTATTGTTGTAAGCCACCAATTTTCTGGATTTTGAAATTTTCTATGTTTATCATTATATTCAAAGGCAACTTTAATTGCAGCTTTGTGAACTTCTGGCAAAAAACCATCTGATTGTTCCCACGCTTTTACAACTGGAGCAATCATTTGAGGTGTTGGTTCATCAGTAATTAGATATCTACAAAGCTTTGTTGCAATAAAATTTCTACAAGATGGATGGTTAACTAAATCCTTAATTGCTTGCTTTATAGCTTTTCTTCCATTTTTATATTTTTTTCCTAAAACTATTTTTTTTCCTGGCTCGTGTTTATCTGATTCAAAACCAACATCATTTCCATGGTCTTTTCTTTTGCTCCAATCAGGTCGCCATCCAGTCATAATTTTTGCTAACTCTATAACATCTTCTTGTGTATAACCTGCTTCTGGAGAAATAGTATGAAGCTCCATTAATTCTCTTGCATGATTTTCATTTAGTGTTGCTGGTCTCTTTTCTCTTCTTCTCCATTCTTGCCTTGCACTTTCAGATTTGGGTCCAATATTGTCTTTATTATCAAGATGCATAATCATTGGCCATGCAAGTGTTGCTTCGGTTGCCATTACCTCAAAATTTTTATCCATATTGGCTCTTAAAAATTCTCTCTGATAAGCTCCAGTAGAATACGAACCTAATGTTTGTGTGTCACTTATCGTAAAATGATTTCCCCAAAAATACCAAAGCTTTGCTAGAACTGGATGATCACTTCTCAAGCCTTCGGCATGTCTGATGCATAGTTCATTAGCTGGCCAAAGGTGTTTTCCAGTATCAGCTTCTAACTTACGCTCAGCTCGTCTAAATCCTTCTGGATCATTTTTATATTTTTTTCTCAATGTAGTATTTTCTTCTACTCTTTGGGTGATCCAATACTTCCTCATTTCTTTTTCAGAATAAATATGTTTACCTTTCCAGTTAAATTCAGGTATAGACTCAACTTGTTTTTGAGCCCAAACTAATGGATCTGACGGAGCTTTTTCATCGGGTTTTAAACCAAATGCAACTTTTCTAAAAAAGTTTTTCATATTTATTTTATTTTATCAATATCGTGAATATTTGTTAAGGAATTATTAAATTCTTCAATATTTTCCCTCAAAGCTAAACTAGAAATTGAATAAATCATTATTAATAACAAAACTAAAGGCAATGAAGTAACGATCGACGCATTATTTTTGATTAACAAGATATAAAAAACAATAAATAAAGCTGAACGAATTAAAACTGTTTTTCTAAATACACTTATTATTGATAATGAGTGTTTTAATAATTTAAAGAAACTCATTTGTGATGGACCAAAATACCTTTTTCCTCTTATTGATGGAGAAGAAATTAAATCTTTTTCTATTTTTTTTAATGATCCAGAAAAACTATTCCAAGTAGCTTTTTCATCTAACATTTTTTTTACAGTTACTTTTGAAAGACATGTAAAATTGCCAAATTTAATCGATTGCCCAGTAAAAGCTAAAGTTAAAAATTTGTGAAATTGGTAACATAATTTAAAGATCATATTTTCTGATCTTTTAACCCTTTCACCAATTATAGATCTATCTCCTGCTTCCTTTGATAATTCAACAAAGTTTTTAATTTCTTCTGGTCTATCCTCACCATCGCCGTCCATAGGAATTACGTAATCGAACTCCTTTTTTTCATAAATATATTTCAAACCAGAAGCAATACATCTTGCATGACCTCTGTTTTCTTTCATATTTATTATTTCAATTGAGTGAATGTTTTCAATATTTGGGTATTCATCAATGATTTGTTGTGAAGAGGCATCATTAATTATCACTAATGATATTTCTGAATTTAGACCTTTAATTTCATTATTAATATTTTCAATTAGCAACTTTAAAGACTCGCGGTCATTATAAATTGGTACTAAAATTACATATTTCATAGATTATCTTGATCCAACACAGATACTATCAAGACACATATAATCTTTCAATTGATCAAGTTTTTCTCTTTGAACTTTACCCTCCCAAACAGGTCTAGATTTAAGGTGATAAGATAAATTACCTGCGTTCCATTCATCTCCTAGTACTACAACAATCTTAGAGTTAAATTGCTGGCTCCATGCATATTGAGTTTTCATAGCAATTTCTTTTCCTGGATAGTCTGTTCTCTTATCATCTTTTGATACTGAAGCATAAGTGTACAAAACAGGTGATAAAAAGAAAAAGAATAAAAATCCAACCATAAATGGTTTTATTTTTTTTAAATTTATTTGTGACTGAAATAGATAGACAGTTAATGTTCCAAAGAATAAATAAAATGGTGTCATCCACATTGTTCTAATTTTTGAACCTGTTATCAATGAAGTTAAAAACATTAGAACAATTGGTAAAAGATTAATTGCTAACAAAAATAATAAATTTTTATCTTTGAAATTAATTTTTAATTTAAGTTTTTTTACCAATAACCACGTCAATATTATAAATGGAATTAATATACCAACTTGTTTTCCTAAAAATAGCAATGGGTATTTGATATGGTCAATTAAACCTGATTGCTCTAAACCAGTTCTTGCTAGTCCATAAGTAATTGTAATGAATTCATTGTTATTAAGCCAAATTAAGTGAGGAACTAAAGCAACTATAAATACTTCAATAATGATCAAGTATTTAAAATCAAACTTTCTCTCTTTTTTAATAATTAAATAAATAAATAAAAAAGCTATTGAAACTAATAAGTAGACAAATAAATATTTTGATAAAAATCCTAATGCACCAAATAAACCTATTAAAAAACAATCCCAAAATTTAATATTTTTACCACTATAAATTTTCCAAGAATAATAAGCTGTTAAAGACCAAAAAGGCAATTGGCATACATTTACGTTAAACTCTGGGGTAGTAAAATTATAAAAATAAATCGTTTCAATTAATAAAACTGAAATTAAACCAAAAAATTTATTTTTTAATATTTCGTTAGAAAGTTTGAACACAAAATAAAAAGAAATAATTACAAAAATTTGGCTTAATAGATAATAAGCCCAATCTTGTGAACCAAAGATTTGATAAAAAACTTCAGAAAAAAAAGCACTCATAGGAGGGTGCTTATTAAACCCCCAATCTAAATTGCTTCCCCAAGCTAAAGCTTCAATTGTATCTAGGGGTAAATTATGATTAGTAATAGTTGGAATCAAGGTCCAAAAAATTAGATGAGATGTAACAAAAATATAAAAAAGATTATCTATATTTTTGTTATTAATGGTCATTTATAAATATTTATAACAATTCAGCTTGCTTGACACCCCTATTTTGCTGAATATACTCCGTCCATTCAAAATTAAGCTATGCCAAAGACAGCTAAAGCAAAGAAAAAAGTATCTAAACCAAAAACTAAAGTTGTAAGTAAGCCAAAAAAAACTGTGGCTTCAGCAGCTAAAAAAGTTCCTATAAAAATTTCTAAAACTTACGTTCCAAAAGAAACTGAAAAATATATGTGCGAAAAACATAAAGTATTTTTCAGAATGAGATTAAATGAGTGGAAGAAAGAATTAATTAAAGCAAACAATGAAGCTCTTTACAATGGAAGTATGGATGACAATAATATTTCTGCTGATCTTGTAGATCAAGCAAGTTCATATATTGATAAAAATGTTGAGATGAAAGCAATTAATAGACAAATAAAATTAATTTCTGAAATCGATAAAGCTTTAAGAAGAATTATGGACGATACTTACGGGTATTGTTTAGACACTGCTGAACCAATTGGACTAAAAAGATTAATGGCAAGACCAGTTGCTAAATACACAATAGCCGCACAAGAAAAGCATGAAAAAGACGAAAAAGTTCATGCAGATGACTAAAAAAAATAAACAAAAAACTTCTAAAGAAAATTCAATATCTTTTCTTTTTGCAAAGAAATATATTTATTTTTATTACCCTTTTTTTTGGGTTATTCTACTATTGTACTTATTTTTGAAATGAATAAAAAATTAATTTTAATAATAATTGTTATTGTTGCGATTGAATTCTCAGGCTATGGAATACTAAGCACACTCTATAAGTTGTTTTTATAATATTTTTAAGGATTTGGGATTTTCGCTTCTTTATCCATAAAGGCATATCCATTTATAACAGCCTCACGTTCAGAAATCTCTTTATACCATCTAGATAAGTTTTGATAATTTTTTAAACCAATATCGTGCCACTCATGTCTTGCTAACCATGGCCATGTTGCAATATCAGCAATTGTATAATTATCACCAGCTAAAAACTTAGAAACTTTTAATCTTGTATCTAATTCTCCATAAATTCTTTTAGCAATTTTAAAATATCTTTGTTCACCAAATTCACTTTTTCCAGGATTATAATGATGAAACTGGTGATGCTGACCAATCATTGGGCCTACAGTTCCCATCTGAGCCATTAACCATTGATTAATTACTAATCGATTTTTTTCATCATAAAATTTTCCACTTTTTTCACCTAAATACATTAATATTGCACCAGACTCGAAAATACTTTTATTATTTTCATGATCAATAATTACAGGAATTTTACCAAATGGACTTATCTTTAAAAAATCTGGATTAAATTGTTCATCTTTTCCTAAGTCAATTTTAGTTACTTTGTACTGATAACCAATTTCTTCCAGCATAATACCTATCTTCCAACCATTGGGAGTATTAGCTGAAAATAATTCTATCATTTTTTTACACCAAGTCTCTCTTGAGCAGCTTTTGATGTAGTAGTAAATTCAAATCTTAATTTTTCATCAGGTCTTGCATATTTAAAGCAACCTCTTGCAGCTAGAGCTCCTTCATGAAAACCTGAAAGAATTAATTTTAATTTACCTGGATAAGAACAAATATCCCCAATTGCAAAAATACCTTCTACATTAGTCTCAAAGTTTTCAGTGTTTACTTCGACTGTTTTTTTATTGATATTTAATCCCCAATTTAAAATAGGTCCAAGCTGCATAATCAAACCAAAAAAACCAAGAACATAATCGGATTGTAATTCTTTTGTTTCCCCCTCATCATGTTTTATTTTTACTGAGCTGATTTGGTTATTGCCACTAACAGAGTTCATTTGGTATTTAGTGTATAGATTTAATTTTCCATGATCATTTAATTCTTTTACTTTTTGAACACTAGATTCAGCGCCACTAAATCCATCACGTCTGTGAATTAAATTTACTTTAGAAGTATTTGATAATTCAATTGCCCAATCAAGAGCAGAGTCTCCACCACCAAATATTGAGACAGTTTTATCTTTAAAAATTGTTTTGTCTTTTATTGAGTAGAGCAATGAAGATCCCTCAAATTTTTCACATTCTTTGACAGGAAACTTTCTAGGTTCAAAAGATCCAACTCCACCAGCAATAATAATTGCAGCTACATCAAATTCTTGGTTTCCACTAGTTTTAATATGCCAACGGTTTTCAACTTTTTTTAATTCTTCTACTCTTTCATTTAAATGAAATTTAATATTAAACGGTTTAATTTGTTGAAGAAGATTATTTGTTAATTCCTCTCCAGTACATTCGGGAACAGCAGGAATATCATAAATGGGTTTATCAGGATAAAGCTCGATACACTGTCCACCGGCCTTATCTAAATTATCTACAATTTCACACTGAAGTCCTATAATTCCAAGTTGATGAGCACAGAATAATCCTGTTGGTCCTGCTCCAATTATTAATACATCTGTTTTATTCATCTAAGCTTGCTTTTCTGGAATAGTTACTTCCAAACCATCTAATCCATCTGAAACAATTAGTTGGCAACTTAATCTACTATTTTGTTTTGGTTCATATGCCATATCCAACATATCCTCTTCGCCATCTTCTTTAGTTGGAAGTTTATCTAACCAATCTTCTTTTACGTATACATGACAAGTAGCACACGCCATTCCTCCACCACAATCAGCATCAATTCCTGGAATATCATTTTGAACTGCACCTTCCATCACTGACAATCCATTTTGAACATCAATGGTTTGAGTTTTATCGTCATGTGTGTGGTAGGTAATTTTTGCCATGAGTTATATATAGGTTCTTATCTAAATTGAGCAAGTAAGTAAAAACAAACTTGGTCAGTTTTATGCATTTTGAGGTTCTGGTACTTCTTTTTTAAAAAAGTAGCTGGAGTCCTCTGTTTGTTTCATTATGGCTGGTAAAATTTCTTTGTAGGCATCAATTAAACCAT
>QCGU01000011.1 GCA_003278165.1 Pelagibacteraceae bacterium AG-390-A02 | reverse complement strand
AGCAACTGAAGAAGCGTTAGACTTGTCTACGAAGCCAGGTCCTGATGGGATGTTAGCTCCTGGTAAAAGTCCAGCACTGTTGTTGTACAAGTGTAATACGATAACTGGCATATAACCTTGTAGTCTTTGTTGTTGATCGATAGTGAAAGAGACTCTTCCAGATCCGATTAAGTCCATAACTGCAGGACTCAAGTCGAAACAAGAATGGTGTACAGTCATACCAAGATCAACTAAAGCTTTGTCAACAGCTTCACAAACGTGTGGTCCTACTGAAAGGATCGCATCGATATCTTTGTTAGCTTGTAAAGCAGCAGTTGCTCTAGTTTGAATAGTTGCAGGGTCAGATGTAGTATCAGTCATCTGCATAGGAACAGCTGAACCGTAACCTTCACATCTGTCTACAAGAGCTGTGTTGTATGCTTCTTGAATCATACAAAGTGCTTTAGAAGCACCTTCAGCTTTTGCTCTTTCACCAGCTTTTTGTCCAGCAAGTAATTCTGGCTGACCAACGTGCATTAATGCACCTAGGCTAGCAGAAGACTCTAAACCAGAGTTCATTGTAATTACTGGAACACCAGCAGCAACAGCAGCTTTAATAGCTGGGCCTAATGCATCTGGATCTGGTAAAGAAATTACCATACCATCTGGTTGAGTAGCTGCAGCAGCTTGAATTGAGCTTGCCATATCAGCCATATCAGCAGAAGGGTTGTAGATATATTCGAAGTCAGCACCGATTGCTCTAGCTGCATCTTCACCTCCTTTTTGAACTACTGGCCAAAAAGGATCTTTTCCTTCACCATGAGTAATCATGACGTATCTTTCAGCGAACGCAGAAGTTGCAAATAATGCAAGAGCTGCAATCGAAAGTATAAGTTTTTTCATTATTTCTCCCTTTTTTTATGTTTTTAAATTAATTTAAAAAAGGAAATATACCTACTTTGAGTAAAGATCATAACAAAAAATTTAAATACAACTTTTGATTGATTTTTTTTTTTGAGATTTTTTTCCTAAATTTACTTGTATTTAGAATATTAGAATTTTTCTAAATTTAACTCTAATCAAAAATTAAAAATTAATATGTCGCGCTTCTTCCTAATCTTGCAGCACCTCTAACTCCACTAGCATCACCATATCTTGGTTTCAAAAAAACACCTTCGTATTCTCTTCCAATTACAAATTTTCGTACAAGTGAATCTATTTCATGTAAGAAATCAATTTCGTTTGAAACCCCTCCCCCAAATATAAAAGCATCGGGATCTAAAATATTTATTATACTTGAAAGTGACATTGCTAAATTTACTTTAAAGTCATCTATAAATTTTTCAGCATCTAAATCATGTTTTCTGTTTAACTCAAAAATTTCATTAGTTTTTAAATTTTTGCCGTAAAGTTTTTTAAATCTTTTTGCCAAACCTAAGCCAGACAAAAAACTCTCAATCTCTGCTTCTCTAGGATTAGTCGAGTCAAAATTTTCTTTCTTTGCAGCAAAATAGGGAATTTGATTGTGACCCCATTCTCCTGCAACACCATTTGGACCGCTTACAATTTTTTTATCAATTACTAAACCACCTCCAACTCCAGATCCTAAAATAATTCCATAAACAATCTTGTAGTGTTTCCCTGCTCCATCTATAGCCTCTGACAGTGCAAAACAATTTGCATCATTTTCACAAAACACTTCTTTACCTAATGCTTTACGTAAATCATTTTGAAAAGGTTTTTTTTCTAACCAACTGATGTTTGGAACGTTTTTAACCAACCCTGTTTGAGGAGAGTGAACTCCTGGATGACAAACACCAATTGGAAGTTCTTGTTTAAACTCTTCTTCTAATTTTTTATGAATATCTCTTATTGCAGTTATAATCTGAGTGTAATTTTTTGGACATGATATTCTAGATCTATGTTTTTCTTGTCCATCTTTTTCAAGCACAACACTCTCTATTTTTGTTGCACCGACATCTATACCTACTTGCATAATTATTAGTAAGTTGCTCTACCACCGCTTAGATCAAATACTGCGGCTGTTGAGAAAGAGTTTTCTTCGCTTGATAACCAAGTAACTAAAGATGCTAATTCCTCTACCTTGGCAAATTTGTTTCTTGGTATTTTTGAAAGCATATAATTTATATGCTCCTCAGTCATTTGATCAAAAATTCTAGTTTTTGCTGCTGCTGGAGTAACGCAGTTTACTGCAATATTTTTTTGAGCAAGTTCTTTACCTAAAGATTTGGTTAACCCTATAACTCCTGCTTTTGAAGTGCTATAAGCACTTGCATTTGGATTTCCTTCTTTACCTGCAATAGATGCAATATTTACAATCCTTCCATAATCATTCTTTGCCATAAATGGAACAACTGCTTTGCAACAGTAAAATACTGCATTTAAGTTTAAATTAATTACCTTATTCCACTCTTCAATTGGATATTCTGCAACGGTAGTATTCATACCTGCTACTCCAGCATTGTTTATAAAGATATCAATCTTACCATGTGATTTTTCAACTTCAGATAATTTTGAATTAATTGTTTCATAGTTGCTTACATCAACTATTTGATAAGTTAAATTTTCAGAATTTACTTTTTCTAAAGCTTTTTTAGCTTCACCTTCATCTATATCCCAAATTACTACTTTAGCACCAGACTCTATAAATCTTTCAGTAATAGCTAATCCAAACCCTTGGGCTCCACCTGTTACAATTGCTACTCTGTTGTTTAAATCAAATTTAATCATCTTTATTTTTTAATTTTTTTTGCTCTTATTAAAGGAAAAGCTAGAGCAATTAAAGATAAAATAAAGAATGTTAAAGCTATTGGTCTTGTGAAAAACATAAACCAATTTCCATCAAATATAACCAGAGATTGTCTTAAGGTACCTTCAACTAACTCTCCTAAAATCAACCCAATGATAACGGGGACAACTGAGAAACCGTACCTTCTCATGAAGAAACCGAGCACACCAAAAAATAACATTATCCAAACGTCAATTATAGATTGATTTAATGAATATGTTCCACAAACTGAAACTGCAAAAATCATTGGCCATAATATTTTATTAGGCACCAAAGTTATTCTTGCAAAAATTTTTGCACCAAAAAAACCAAATATAAAAAATAAAACGTTAGCAATTAGCATTGCTCCAAAAATTCCATATAAAAAATCTGGTTGTTCTCTAAATAAATCAGGTCCAGGTCTAACCCCATGTATAATTAATCCTGTTAAGATAACAGCTGTTGTTGCACTACCAGGAATTCCAAGTGCAAGTGTTGGAACCATCGCACCACCAGTTGCTGCATTGTTTGCAGCTTCTGCACCCGCAATACCTTCAATAGATCCTTTTCCAAATTCCTCTGGTTTTTTTGAAAATCTTTTAGCTTCGGAATAACCAATCAAAGATGCAACTGTTCCACCTTCAGCAGGCAACACTCCAATGAAAGAACCAATACCACTAGATCTTAAAATTGTTTTCCAAGTTTTTTTGTAATCATCTTTACTTGGAAGTTTAATTGCTTTTAAAGCTATTCTATTAAATACCTGATTAATTAAAGTTGATTGTGTTAACATCTCACTCATTGCAAACAACCCAACTACTACTGGAATAAAACCAATACCTTCTGTTAATTCATTAATTCCAAAAGTAAAACGATCAATTGAGGTCATAAAATCTTTACCAACTGTTGAAATTAAAATTCCAAATGCACCAGCAATCAAATTCTTAATTGGACTTCCCTCTCCAATTGATGCAAGCATCGTTAAACCAAAGATAGCTAATGCAAAATATTCTGGTTGACCAAATTCATATGCGAGCTGAGCCAATATAGGTGCAAAAAAGACAAGTATAATAACACTAAAAATACCTCCAACTGTGCTTGAAACAGTAGCCATTCCTAAAGCTCTTCCAGCTTCTCCTTTTTGTGCTAGAGGATAACCATCTAAACAAGTTGCTGCTGCAGCTGGAGTTCCTGGTGTGTTGATTAACACTGCTGTTATCGCACCACCGTAAGTTCCTGCACAATAAATTGAAGTTAACAATACTATTGCTGATAAGGGATCAAGTGTCATTGTAAAAGGTAAAATTAATGCACCACCAGTAGTTGGTCCTAAACCAGGTAGAACACCTAATATTAATCCAAACAAAGTTCCAAAAAATAAAACTAATAATAGCTTTGAGCTAAAGAAAGGAGCCATCATTAATAATAAATTATCCATCTAGCTATAATAAATATTAGTTATAATTCCAGGTGGAAATCTTAAACCTAAGATTGTTTCAAAAAATACAAAGACAATTACAGGAAAAATAATTCCAACAAGTAATAAATAAAATATTCTTTTCTCTCCCCAATAATAAGAAACAAAAATAGATAAAGCTGAAATTGCTAAAAAGAAATCTAATGTTTTTGAAATCACTACAAAAATAAAAAAACTCAGAAGAGTTAAAAAGAACGATTTAGGTAATTTTTTTTGAACCTTCCAAGGATTTTTAGTTGCCAAATAATAGATCAACAAAGTCATAACTATTATTAAAACCAAAAGTGCTTTTGGAAATGTTGCTGGCTGTATTCCTCTATTTAAAATAGGTGGGACAATATCAAAAGTAAAGGTAGTGATTAATAATGCAACAGATATAAATATAATTACAAAAGAGACTTTAAATTCGTCTCTAAAAAAAAAGGGCAAACTTTTGTTTGCCCTTTTTTGTTTTTGTACATTCTTCATATGCAAATGTACTTTTAATTAGATTAGTTAATGTAACCTAAGGCTTTTAGCTGAGCAGTCATTTCGGCAAGCATTTCTTCCATTTGCTTACCCCACTCGTCAGCACCAACTACACTAGTGTCATCAAGACCAATTTCAGTTAAGAAATTTTTGTAATAGTTGTGGCTCATAGCTTTCATCATTCCAGCTTCTAGTTGTTTAACTCTATCTGCTGGAGCACCTTTTTTAGTTACGAAACCTCTAACAGTAGATAAAGAAACAGGAATTCCTAGTTCTTTAGCTGTTGGAGAGTCTCCAATTTTAGCCATTCTATTGTTTGCTAAAACAACTGACACACAAAGTTTACCTTCGTTAATTTCAGTTAATGCTTCACCTAAGTTTAAAACACCTACATCGATATCACCTTTGATCAGGTTAGTTTTAATTGGTGCTACACCTTTGTAAGCAACAATAGTTGGATCTGTTAATCCACCTTTTTTAGTAAATGCAATTGCACTAACGTCATCAATACCACCAGTGTGTGTTGTTCCATATTTTAGTGATTTTGATTTTTGTGCGCTAATAAATTTTTTAGCATCTTTAATTTCATTGTTACAGTTAACAACAAATAATTGAGGATCGTCTGTACCTCTTGCTAAAGGCTGCATATCGCTTAATTTTACTTTAGTTTTTCCTAAGGCCATTGATACTGCATGACCAGTAGTCCAAGTTAAAGTGTGGTTACCATCTGCAGGTAAAGACATCATGTAATCCATAGATGCTGCTCCACCACCACCTTTTTTATTCACTAACTGCATATCTTGTTTAAGAACTCTTCTTGCTCTTAATAACATCATTCTAGTAGTAACGTCAGTTCCACCACCAAAACCAGCGTGAGTAATTGCTTGTATTGGATGTCCATCAGCTTTTGCTGAAGTGATCATTAATGGAAGAGCTACAACAAAAAATTCAGTTACTAAAAAAGCAGCTGCTAAAAATAGTTTAAAGCTTTTTTTCATTATTTCCCTCTTTAGTTTATTTAGTTTATATATATAACTTATATAAAAATATTTAATCATACTCTTACACAGAACGTAAAGTAAAAAATGGAACAAAATAAAAGTAACATTGCTCTTTTACTCGGGGATCCAGCAGGAATAGGACCTGAGCTTATTTCAAAACTATTAAAGGAAGAGGTTACTAATAAAGCTAATATTGTTGTAATTGGTGAAAAACAAATTCTTGAAAGTGGAAATAATATAACTGGCAACTCTCATCACCTTGAAATAGTAGAAGATTTTGATCAAATTGATTTTAAGAAATCGAATAGATTTTTATTAGATATTTCAAAAGGTAAAAATCATAAATATAAAATTGCTGAACCTTCAAAAGAATCAGGTGAAAGTGTTTTAGAAGCTTTAGATTTAGCACTAACTCTTGCTAAAGAAAAAAAAATTGATGCAATTAATTTTGCTCCAATGAATAAGACAAGTTTAAAACTTGGAGGAAACACTCATTCAGATGAATTACAATTAATGGCTGAAAAATTGGATGTCAAAAGTTTTTGTTGTGAGTTTAATGTTATAGATAATTTTTGGACTGCAAGAGTAACTTCTCATATTCCAATTAAAGAGGTTGCTCAACACATTACAAAAGAAAATATCTTAAAGCCAATTAAATTAATTAACGAAGTTATGGAATTGAACGGTGTGAAAAATCCAAGAATAGCAGTTCAAGCACTTAATCCACATGCAGAATTTGGTACTGAAGAAAAAGATGAAATTATTCCAGCAATAGAAGAGGCAAAAAAACTTGGATTTAATACGGATGGACCATTACCATGCGATACATCTTTTGTAGTTGCATATAAAAATAAAAATCATGATTGTATGGTTGGCATGTATCATGATGCACTTCAATCTGGACTTAAAGCATTTGGTTTTGATAGAGGTGTTACTGTTCAAGGTGGTTTAACAGTTCCTGTAACAACAACTGCACATGGATCGGCATTTGCAATTGCTGGAAAAAATGAAGCTAACTTAGCTCCAATTTTAAATTCATTTAAAATTGCATTATCAATGGCTGAAAATAAAAAGAAGTTAAGCTAAGCTTTAAATTAAACCAGCATCTACTGTAAAATTTTGTTTAGTACATCCAGATGAAACATCTGATGCCAAATATAAAACCATTTTTGAAACATCCTCAGGTAATATTTGTTTTTTAAGACACTGTTGATCTAAAATTTCTTTTTTAAATTTTGGATTTAACCATAGTTTTGACTGTCTTTTAGTTGCAACTGATCCAGGTGCTATGGAGTTAATTCTAATATTATGTTGTCCTAGATCTCTAGCTAAAGATTTGGTTAAACCATAAATGGCAGCTTTTGCTGTGCTGTAAGCTGGAAACATGACAGCTCCTCTAATCCAGCTAACTGAACCTAAATTTATTATTGATCCACCTTTGTTTTTAATCATGCTTTTTTTAACTGTTTGAATAGCGAATAAATAGTGCTTTAAATTTATTGCCATTCTTTCATCCCAGTATTTTTCTGTAACTTCCTCAAGAGTGTGCCTTTGATCATTTGAAGCGTTGTTAACTAAAATATCAATTGCTCCCTTCTTTTTAATAATGTTCTGAATTAGAGTTTTGTATTTTTTTATATTTTTAATATTACAGAATTGAAAAGTAGGTATTTTTTGTTTTTTCTTTTTAATTTTTGAAATTAATTTTTCAGCTCCTTTTTTATCTATATCGAAAAAATAAACCTCAACACCTTGTTCACAAAGGTGTTCAACAATTGATGCACCGATACCAGATGCTCCACCTGAAACTAATGCGCGTTTATCTTTTAAATCAAAATATTGAACTTTCATTGAGATAAAAATTTATGATTAGTTTAATATTTTTTTTATTTCCTCTAAAGTAAAAGGTTTTGGCTTCTTGCAAGTTGTCTTTATTTCTTGTGGAACACCTGTTTGAGATGCTCTCATTGTTGAGTCTATGATATCTAAAACATGCAAAGAAAGATCTCCATTACATCGATGTGCTAAATTATTCTCAATTGCATAGGCCATCTCTGATAGACCAGCTCCTCTATAATTTGCATTTGTTGGAGATTCATTTGCTCTAGAGCTTTGACTTTTAATATTAATTTTTCCTAAAGGCATCGTGTCTGTTTTGTGTTCGCCCCAATTACCACCAGCTGTTACCGAAACATAAGCTGATCCACCAAACATATTTGGATCAGGAACAATAATTGATCCTTTGTTACCATAAAGTTCTATGTGGTTTCTTTGATGAGCAACCACATCAAAAGATAAAGTAATCTGTATGATGCAATCATTTTCAAATTGTATAGTTGCAAGATAAGTTGTTGGAGTTTCTACTTTAAATTTTTGACCTTTTTTAGGACCTATTCCAATTTCTCTTTCTTCAAAAACTTTTGTACATCTTCCTTGTACTTGTTTTGCTGGACCAATTAAATTTACTAATGCTGTAAGATAATATGGTCCCATATCTATTACAGGACCTCCTTCATTTTCAGCAAACCAAGGTTCTGGGTTAGGGTGATACGATTGAACTCCAGGGAAGGCAAAAATTGCATTTCCCAATTTAATATCACCAATCACTCCGTTATCAATTAGCTCCCGTGTTTTTTGAATACCTCCACCCAAGAAAGTATCTGGTGCATTTCCAATATAAAGATTTTTTTCTTTAGCAAGTTCAACTAATTTTTTTCCATCTTCAAAGTTAACAGACATAGGTTTCTCAGCATAAGAATGTTTACCATTTTCTAAAGCCATTTTTGAAACTTCAAAATGCGCTCTAGGAATTGTAAGATTTAATATTATTTCAATCTCTTCATCTTTAAGAAGTTCTTCAACAGTTACAGCTTCAATATTGTAATGGATTGCACACTTCTTCGCTGTTTCCATGTTGATATCAGCACATTTAACAATCCTGATATTGTTGAAATACTCTTGAGCTCTAAAATATGTTTCAGAAATATGGCCACAACCTATAAGGCCTACTTTAAACACTTTATTCATAAAGCACTAAATACCTTGTCTTTGTTTGCTTTTTCCTTCTTTGTAAAGTTTTAAAGCTTCTTCATTTTCTTTAGTAGTTGGAATTTCTAAAGTTGGACTATCCCAAAAAGATGATCCTTCGACCCATTTATAAGCATGAGTTTTAATTGAAATAACATAAGTCACATCAGATGCTTTGGCTCTTTTGAATGCAGCTTCAAGATCTGAAATTGAAGTAACGTGCTCAGATTTTGCCCCCATACTTTCTGCATGTTTTGCAAAATCTACATCAACTAAGCCAGGTGTATTAGAACTCTTTAATAAGTTATTGTATTCTTTTCCACCTTTGAATAATTGCAATCTATTAATAACTGCAAAGCCTCCATTATCACAAACAATTATAATCAATTTATTTTTTGTGATTACTGAAGAATAAATGTCAGTATTATTTAATAGATAAGATCCATCTCCAACGAAAGAGATTACTTCTTTATCTGGGTTTGCCATTTTAATTCCTAATGCTCCAGATATTTCATAACTCATACAACTAAAACCCCATTCTGTTTCATGGGTATTGAGTTCTCTTGGTCTCCAAACTTGAATTACCTCACCTACTAACCCTCCTGCAGCTGTAACCGCAATGTCTGTTGGATCAGAATTTCTATAGATTGCACCAATTGCTTGAACATAACTTGGGACTTCCTGATTGGTTGGAGCACTCTCTTTATCTATATGTTCATTCCATGACTTAAGCTCAGTTTGAGATTTTTTATTCCAATCTTCTCCTGCTTTCCAAGCACCTAAAGCTTGAGAAAGTTCAGTTAATGAAACTTTTGCATCTCCAACAACTGCTTGTGCTAAATGTTTGTTGGCATCATATCTTGATACATTAATAGAGACTAATTTAAAATTTTCGTTTTCAAAGTTTGCCCATGATCCAGTTGTAAAATCAGCAAGTTTTGTTCCAACAGCAATAGCAAGATCAGTTTGTTTAGCTAATGTGTTTGTATTTTTTCCTCCCAATCCTCCAATTTGACCTGCAAAATGAGAATGATCTCTCTTCATTGTTGAATAACCCATTACAGTTTGTGTAACTGGAATGTTATGTTTAATTGCAAACTGACTTAATTCTTCCATTGCATCTGAATAAAAAACTCCCCCTCCAGATATTATGATTGGATTTTTTGAAGATTTAATTTTTTCAGCTGCTTCTTTAATTTGAAATTCATCTGGTCTTGGTCTTCTAATGGTGTGAACTTTTTCCTTAAAAAATTCTTCTGGGTAATCAAAAGTTTGACCTTGGATATCTTGACTTAACGCAATACAAGCAGGGCCACAATCAGCAGGATCTAACATTGTTTGAACTGCTATTGGAAATGATTGAATTATTTGTTCAGGTCTAGTGATACGATCAAAATATCTTGTAACTGGTTTAAAAGCATCGTTTGCAGTTGTGCTCGGATTGTTAAAATGTTCAACTTGTTGCAATACTGGATCCGGCATTCTATTTGCATAAGTATCACCAGGTAAAAACAAAATTGGTAATCTATTACTCATTGCAACTGCTGCTGCTGTAACCATATTTGTTGCTCCTGGACCAACTGACGATGTTGCTACAAAAATTTGTTGTCTTCTCTTAGCTCGAGCATAACCTATACCTGTTAAAGCCATATTCTGTTCATGATGGCCTCTATAAGTTGGTAATTCTTTTTGATTTTCTTCGAGTGCCTGGCCTAAACACGCTACATTTCCGTGTCCAAAAATTCCAAAGACACCGGGAAAGAGTGGTTCTTTTTTACCATTAATTAATATTTTTTGAGCAATCAAATATTTAACAATTGCATGTGCACAAGTAAGAGTGATTTTTTTCATAATTGGGTTTATTTTTTTTATGTATAATGTTTATATATAATTATATTTATAAATTAAAAAACCCAACTTAGTAAACCTTAAAAAAATAAAAATTATGTATAGCAAATTTGGACAATTCATTGATGGAAAATGGCAAGAAGCAGAAAAAAAAGAAACATATGATGTAATCAATCCTGCAACAGAAGAAGTGATTGGAAAAGCATCAAAAGCATCTTCGGCAGATGTACAAAAAGCATTAAAGTCAGCTGAGAAAGGTTTGGAGGTTTGGAAAAACACTGCGCCGTGGCAAAGAGCATATGTGCTTAGAAAAATTGCTGATCTGATGAGAGAAAAAAAAGATGTTATAGCGAAATGGTTAACACTTGAAGTTGGTAAACCTCTTACTGAAGCAGTTGGTGAAGTTGGTGGTGGAGCTGATATTTTTGAGTGGAATGCAGAGGAGACAAAAAGAATCTATGGTCAAACTCAACAAAGTAGATTTCCAGATACAAGAGTTCATGTTTATTATCAACCAGTAGGAGTTGTTGCA
Organism: Pelagibacteraceae bacterium AG-390-A02; assembly: GCA_003278165.1. GTDB lineage: Bacteria > Pseudomonadota > Alphaproteobacteria > Pelagibacterales > Pelagibacteraceae > Pelagibacter. The sequence continues at coordinate 25,026 of QCGU01000011.1, read as the reverse complement.
GCTTTAGTTCCTTGGAATTTTCCAATAGTTTTAGCTTCAAGAAAAATTTCTACTGCTTTAGCAGCAGGTTGTTCTGTTATATGTAAACCAGATGTTATTACTCCTGGAGCTGTAATGGAATTGGTTAATATTTGTAAAGAAGCTGGAGTGCCAGATGGTGTTGTTAGTCTATTATCGGGTGATCCCGCTGAAATATCAAATGAATTAATGGAATCTGATATTATTAAAAAAGTTTCAGTCACTGGATCTACTAGAGTTGGAAAAATTATTTTAAAAAAAGCAGCTGACAAAGTTCAAAGAGTTACAATGGAACTAAGCGGACACTCACCTTTTATTGTATGTGAAGATGTGGATATGAACAAAGTAGCCGACATAGCAATAACTGGTAAGTTTAGAAATAATGGTCAAGTTTGTATTTCTCCTAATAGATTTTACATCCAAGAAAATAGAAAAGATGAGTTTGTTAATGCTTTCATGGAAAGAGCAAAAAAATTAAAAATTGGTAACGGTATGGATGAAGGTGTAGATCTAGGACCTTTAACTACTGCTAAAAGATTAGAAGAAATAGAAAAATTAGTTGATACTACGAAAAAAGAAGGTGCTAAAGTATTGATGGGTGGACAACGACCTTCTGGTTTCAACAAAGGATATTATTACGAACCAACTGTATTTGATGATGTAAAAGATAATTTTACAATAATGAAAGAAGAACCTTTTGGTCCACTAGTTCCGATTTTAACTTTTAAAACTTTTGATGAAGTAATCGAAAGAGCAAACGATAATGATTTAGGATTGTGTAGCTATTTGTACACAAATTCTATGGATAAAGCTCACATTGGATCAGAAAAATTAGAATCTGGATGTGTAGCAGTTAATACTGGCGTTGTTGCAATAGCTGAAGCACCTTTTGGAGGTATAAAGCAAACAGGTTATGGACGTGAAGGTGGTTCTGGGGCAATAAAAGATTACCTTAATGTGAAATACACACACATGGGTTTAAAAATATAAAAATGAGAAAAAATAATATAAAACAAATGATGAAAGACGGCAAACCCGTCATTAATGGTTGGTGTGCAATTGCAAGTACTGCATCAGCAGAGGCAATGGCTCATCAAGGTTGGGACTCACTAACAATAGATATGCAACATGGATTGGTTGATTACAGTAATGCCCTTCCAATGCTTCAAACAATTTCGACAACTGACGTAACTCCACTTGCTAGAGTAAATTGGAATGAGCCAGGTCAAATAATGAAAATTTTAGACGCGGGTTGCTATGGAATTATTTGTCCAATGGTAAGTAACAGAAAAGAAGCTGAAAATTTTGTTCAAGCTTGTATGTATCCACCTGATGGCTATAGAAGTTTTGGTCCTGTTAGAGGATTAATTTATGGTGGTCCAGATTATCCAGATCACGCTAATGAAGAAATTCTTAAATTAGCAATGATAGAAACAAAAGAATCTTTAGAAAATTTAGATGAAATAATGTCTACACCAGGTGTTGATGGTATTTATATTGGGCCTGCAGATTTAAGTTTAGCAATTGGTGAAAAACCTGGATTTGATCGAGCTGAAACAACAAAAGCTTACTCTGAAATTTTGAGAATTCTTGAGCATGCAAAGAAAAATAATATTTTTGCTGGAATTCACAATGGTACAACTGAATACGCAACCAAGATGATTGAAAAAGGTTTTGATTTTGTAACAATAGCCTCTGATTTAAGAGCTTTAAGTGCTGGTGCAAAAGCAACTGTAGATAAGATGAAAGGTTCTTTGTCTAAAAAAGACAACGACGCCACTTATTAATCAAGTTGATTTAAAAATTCTTCAAACTGATTTTTATCTAAATTAGAAGATTGTTTCTTACCTGGAAATTTTCCAGTCATAGAATCTTTTTTAAATGCTTTAAGTGCTTTAATTCTCTCAACTTTAATTTCATTTCTAAGTTTTAATAAATTTCCATAAGCTTTAGAGTGTCTTGGAGGATTTTCAGTGTCGCCACAAATATCTTCCATAAATAAATACATCACATCTGCATTTCTTCCAGATCCTAATGAGACAGTAACAATATTTGTTCGTTTAGAAATTTCTCCCATTACATTTTCAGGTATTACTTCACACTCAGCAGAAAAAGCTCCTGCATCTTCTAATCTTTTAAATTTTTTAAATAACTCATAAGCCTCATTTGCAGTTTTTCCTACTGCTCTTAGTCCACCTATCCAAGTAGATTTTCTTGGAACTAATCCTAAGTGACCCATCACAGGAACATCTTCTTTTGCTAACATTTCTACTATGTCCATACTTCTTGGTGTCATCACAGCATCAGCACCATTTTCTAAAGCTTTAAATGCTCCACGCATGATGTCATCTGCTGTAACAAATTCATTCAAAACTAAAGCTGCGGTCAAAAAAAGATTTTTAGACCCTTCCCTTACTGGAATAATATTTTTGGCGTTAGCAATAATCATATCAAAGCCAGCTTTTTCTGCTGCAGCGGCTTCATCAACAGTATTTGCGGTAACTTGAGTAAATTTTTTTTTGCCTTTAGCCGCTTTTAAATCACCTACTGTAGTAGATCTTTTTGCTGCTTTTGCAGCCCATGTGTATACATTCTTCATTAAACACCTCTATAAAGAATATCTCTTCGATCGATAAATTCCTCAAAAGTCTTAATAGTGACAACAGATGGCAAAATAAAAATTGACCTTTTATCTTTTTCGTTTCTGATAATTCTAAAATAACCCTTTTTGATTGCTGTATCGATATAAACATTAGAAGTTAAATAAGATTTCTCTATAACTCTTAAAAGTTCATTTTTAGTGATAGATTTATTTTTATAATAAGCAAGCATCACCATATGCAACATGATCCAATGCTGAGGAGTTAGAGAAAACCAATTCAATAAATCATTTGCTAACCTTCCCTCAAAATCTCCAAGAGAAATTTCAGCTAATTTAATCCTCTTTTGAGTTAATTTTGGAATTCTCTTCTGTTCTTCAAAATTTTTAGGATACTTAAACTGTCTTTTCATTTAAATAAACTTAAACTTATTAAGTTTTCTATTCAATAATATTTTTGCTTAGTAGCTCTTTATAAATGTTATTTACTCTATGCACTTCTGAAGCTGTATTAAAATATCCCTCATATTCAATTTCATCTGGTGTTACATCAAAATGATAATGACCAGCATTTTTATCATCGTCATAAGAATGAAAATGCGTATGTTCACCTGACTCTCTTAAATTCAGTTCTCCTCCTGTAGGATCTCCAGTCCAAAGAACTGTATAACATTGTAATTTTGGACCAACTGGTTCATAAAATTGAAGAAAATCTTTTACACACTTCATTTGTTTTGGATCATAGTATTCATGTTTGATGTCTTTATAATCTGGTTGAACATGAGATCTTACTTTTCCTTCTAAAATTCTAAACACACCTGCAATAGCAATATGTTCATTTTCTTTAAGATTTAAATTACTTGATAATGAAGACCTCATTGCTTGCGGGAGTGACCCTTGATCTCCTGATCTTCCTTTGATTTTTATTCTTATTACTTTACCTTGTTTACCATCTGTATAATAAATATTTCCAAGTCCTCCATGTTTTCTTGCACTATATTTTTCAACAATACATTTTTTATCAGGACTCACTCTTGCAATTATAGATCTAGACTCATCTGTAATTAAATTTTCATTAATTACCAATTCTCCACAATGACCATCCAAACACGACATTGCACCTGATCCAGCACCTAAAGCGTAAGATTTTTCTGATCCAATCATTTTTGAAATTTCTTGGTAATCAAATTCAGCACCAATAAAATTAGGATCATGCATGTATGGCTCACCACCAACATCTATTATTTTTTGATTACCGCTTATTCCTTCAGATGGACAATCCCACTCTCGAAGATTAGGACAGTCCACAACTTCTACTTCAACATTTTTAAAATTTTTAGATAAACCTTTTTTTAATGCATCTGCAACATCTTCAAGTGAATGATTTGTGAAAGTTCCCTTTTCTATTTTTAATTGCATAATGTAAATAAGCTATAATTTATTTTGCATATTGTCTATAGATAATATATATAATTTCTATACATAAATAATTTTAAAAAGGTAACGATGATAAATAAAGATTTAAAAGTAGCTGTATTAGGTGCAGGTGCTATGGGATGCCTGTTTGGAGGATTGCTGGCTGAAAAAGGATTAAATGTAACTTTAATTGATGTTTGGGAAGAACATGTTGATGCAATTAACAAAGATGGTTTAAAAATGGATGGTCATGGTGGAGATCGTATAATTAAAGTTAAAGCTACTTCGGATCCATCTTCGTTAGATAAAATGGATGCCGTGATTGTTATGTGTAAAGCAACTGCATTAGAACCAGCACTAAATAGCATTAAAAATATTATTGGCGAAAAAACAGTCTTCATGTCTTTTCAAAATGGTATTGGTCATGAGGCAATAATTCAAAATATCGTTGGAAATGAAAAAGTAATCGGTGGAACAACAACACAGGCTTCAAATATTTTAGGACCAGGTCATATAATGAACCATGGTGCATTACCTTCATGGATTGGTGAATATGAAGGAGGAATAACAGAAAGAATTACTGAAATAGCTGACACTTTTACTGCACACAATTTAGAAATGATTGCAGCTGAAGATGTGAAAAAAAGAAAATGGATGAAACTTTTTGCCCTAACAGCAATTGGTCCTCTTTCAGCTATATTTGATCTACATCACACCGATCTATATGTAAATAATAAAGCCAATGATGTTTCGAGAGGACTTGGTAAAGAAATAATTTTAGAGACAAGAGAAGTGGCGCTTGCTGATGGGGTTAATGTTTCTGAGGATGAGTGTCTATTTATGTTCAATAAAATTGTAGATTCGATGCAAACTAATAAATCTTCAATGGCTTTTGATGTTCAATACAAAAGAAAAACAGAAATTGATTTTATAAGTGGTGCTGTATCTAAAATTGGAAAAAAACATGGAGTAAAAACGCCTTTAAATGACCTGATGTATAAAATGATTAAGGTGAAAGAAGGTATGTATAGTTAATGCTTAAAATTAATCGATTAAAAAAAATTAAAAGTAATTTTCCTGTACTAGTCGGAGACAAAGTTGTTGAAAAGAATACATGCAATTTATTAATTGATGAGATTAGTAAATCTAAAGCTTTTGACGACATGATTATGGGTGGTCGAAGAAGAATTAACAAAGGGTCAAAAAATTTTAATAACTATATTAAATCTTCAAATAATTCTGCAAAACTCTTCAAACTTTTTAATAGCAAAACATTTTATAAAAAAATTGAAAATCTTTTTTCTAAAAATTTTAAAGATGGATCTTGGATAAATAGTCACAAGCCAAAAATATTTAATCAAAAAAAATTTACTATTAAAAAGAAATTAAATTCAAGTGAATTAAAAAAATTATTAGGAAACAATTATACTAACCCAAAAGTTAATTTGGATATTGATTTTTCAGTTTCTAAGGGAGGATACAGATTGCGTCCTCATAGAGATGACATCACAAGGTTGTACAATTTCTTAATTTATCTAACTGATATTCCAAAAAAAAATGGAGGATCACTAACAATTTATAGAAAAAAGTCTAAGAAAAATTTAAGAAAAAGTTTCAGAAGATTTCCAAAAATTAGTGAATTGGAAGTTGTCAAAGCATTCACCCCAAAGAAAGGAACAGTGGTGTTTTTTCAATCTACACCAAATTCTTATCATGGGGTTAAGCGTTTTATAGAAAAAAACTGTCCAAAAAGATTTTTTATTTATGGAAGTTATGCTTTAAATAAACCGGTTATTTGGAATTATAAAGGAACAGCTTACTATCCGCACATCATCAGTACCAAAAAAAGAATGTTAACTTCTTTTCATGATGCAAACTATTTAACAACCGCTCCTAAGAATTGATATTGTTAATAAATTCTACTAGGTTCTATTAATGGCAAATAATCTACAAAAGAAATTATTTGAACAAGGGTATTTGAGAGTAAAAAATGTTCTTAACTATCAAAGAGATTTAAAGCCAATCCTTAATGACATGGAATTTGTAATGGATTGCTTAATCCAAAAATTTGCAAAAAAAAAGGATGTAAAAAAAGTTCTTAATTTAGATTTTAAAAAAAAATATTCATATATATCAAAATTAAAAATTGATGATTTAGATCAATATTTTAATACGAGATTACCAAGAGATCACGTTAAGAAAGACAGTGATTATTTTGCTACTCAATCTTTATGGAATTTGATTACTAATAAAAACATTTTAGATGTTGTTGAAAAAATTTTAGGAAAAGAAATCATGTCTAATCCTGTGCAAAATACTAGAATTAAACAACCTGAAAAAAAATTACCAAAAGGTTCGGTATTTGATGGTTTAAGTGGAAGAACACCTTGGCATCAGGATGCTGCTGTTCTTAATACTAAAGGACAAAAATTAACTGACATGGTTACTGTATGGATACCTTTTACAAAAACTACAAAAAAAAATGGGTGCATGATTACTGTTAAGAAAATTAATAAAATGGGATTATTAAATCATATTGCTGGTTATAGAGGTCAAGTAGAAATTAAAGACAGTAAATTACTAGATGAAATGAAGCATATTCACTTAGAAGCAAATGTTGGGGATGTAATTCTTTTACACAAACATTCAATTCATTGTTCTCTGCCTAACAGATCAAATGATTTTAGAATAAGTGCAGACCTTAGATATAACGTAGCCGGCCAACCTTCTGGAAGAGATCCGTTACCAAATTTCTATGTAAGAAGTAAAAATAAAAAAAACCTTAAAATTCAGAATTTTAAACAATGGTTGGCTCTTTGGGAAAAAGCAAAAGAAAAGTGTATCCCTCGTAAATACGCTTTTAAATATCCTCTTCCTACTTTTAAAACAAATAAAAGAGATCTTTCAAAATTATTATAAAAAAAATTTATTATGAAAATTTTAATAACTGAATTTATTAATAAGAATAGTTTAGACGAATTAAATAATACTTTTGAAATCAAATTTGATGAAAAGCTTTGGGAAAAAAAAGAAGAACTTAAAGAAATCATTAAAGATTATGATGGTTTAATTGTCAGAAATAAAACTCAAGTAAATAAAGATATTTTATCTAATGCTAATAATTTAAAATTTATAGGAAGATTGGGTGTTGGTTTAGACAACATTAATACTGAATTTTGTAAAACCAAAAATATTCATGTCCAACCTGCAACTGGCATGAACGCAGACTCTGTGGCTGAGTATGTGATTTCATCCTCGATGTCTTTAATAAAAAAAATTCCTATGTTTCATCATGGAACGATCAAAGGTGATTGGCCTAGAACAACAATTAAATCCGCTGAAATAAATGGAAAGTGTATTGGAATAGTAGGTTTTGGTACAATCGGTAGAAAGGTAGCTGACTATAGTTTGAAAAATGGCCTAAATATTTTGGCTTATGATCCTTACATTAAAAAATTAGATGATAATGAAAAAAATTATAAATTATCTTCATTAGAAGATGTATTTAAAAATGCAGATATTATTTCTTTGCACTTACCATTAACAGAAGAGACTAAAAATTTAATCAACAAGTCTTCATTCTATAAAATGCAAAAACAGCCAATAATAATTAATACTTCTAGAGGTAGTGTTGTAAATGAGAATGATCTTATAGATGCTTATAATCAAAATATAATTTCAGGATTTGCATTAGATGTGTTTGAAAATGAACCTATTAAAAAAGATTTATACGAAAGAATAACTTCTGAAATGAATTGTATTTTAACTCCTCATATTTCAGGTGTAACAACAGAGTCAAATATAAGAGTTAGTAATTTTATAGTTAAAAAGGCGATAGATTTTTTTAAGTAATTATCTCGTTTAATTTAACTACTCTCCCAAGTTTAATTGATGTCTCAGCAGCTTCTCCAACAGCAACTGCAATTAATCCATCATTCAAAGATACCTCTGGCTTTAATTTATTTTTTACTGCATTTATAAAGGCTAAATGCTCATAATAAGTTGAACCATGATGATGTCCTGCTTCAAGTATTTTTGGATCTACACTAACACTTTCTTGTTTTATTTTTCCATCTCTCATACCAATTCTTACATCAGAAGTAGTTTTTCCAGACTCGTTTGAAGGAACTGAAGTTTCAATTTTACCAATATTTCCTGTTGCAGTTAACTCTTCTTGCATTTCAGAATTTTCAGCAAACATACAAAGCTCAAGCATACTTCTTGATCCATTCTCAAAATTAACAATTACGTAAGCATTATCAATAATATCTGGTTTTTTCCCATCATACTCTTCATCTAAATGATTTACATCTTGTCCCCCACTTGCATAAACACTTACAGGTTCACTCTTAACAATAAATCTCATCAAATCAAAAAAATGACAACACTTTTCAACTAAAGTTCCTCCAGTATTTTTTTCAAATCTATTCCAATCATTTACTTTTTTTAGAAAAGGAAATCTGTGTTCTCTTATTGTTAATGTTTTTAGATCACCAATTGTTTTGTTGTGAATTTCTTTGATAAATTTTGAAACAGGAGGCATATACCTATATTCCATTGCAATCCAAAAAACTGAAGGGTAATTTTTAGTAAGTTTTTCTATTTCTAAACAATCTTTTGTCTTAGTGCACAAGGGTTTTTCAACCAATATATGTTTCTTAGTTTTAATTACATCTTTTAAAATTTGAATATGAGTAAAATTAGGAGACGAAATTATATAAACATCAACTAAATTTTCTTTGATCAGGTCTTGATGATTTTTAAAGCAAACAACTTCTGATTTGAGTAATTCTTGGCACTGTTTCAAAGACTCTTCGTGAGGATCTGAAAGAGCAACTACTTCAGCTTCATCTATCAAAGATAAATTTAAAATATGTTCTCGAGCCATCGTGCCAGCTCCAATTATTCCATATTTAATTTTTTCCATATTTATTATCTATCAGTTTAATTAAATAAATTTAATCAATTGTTAATCCACTTGGTACTTTTTCTGGTTTACCGAGTGGTCTTTGATTTCCACTTTTTCCAGTTAGAGATTGTAAAAAAGAGACTAATTGATCAATTTCTTTTTCACTTAAATCTATTGGCTTGATATCTATACTTGAAATAATTCTATCCTGTTCTCTTTTGTCAGAAAAAGTCACAAAATCTATTTGTTCTAACCATGGAGCCTTTGGTAAATTTGCATATTGAGGTTTCCAATTTTTATTCATAGCTACTGGATTTAAATGATGTTTAATTATACCTTTAAGTGTTGGATAAGCACCATTATGACCATAAGGTGCTGTTAAAGAAACATTTCTTAGCGCAGGTGTCTTAAATTTATACATGTCATTCACATCATCTGTTTCAACCATTCTACCAACATCGCGCGCATAAGGATCAAAAGGTCTAGTTCTACCTGGTCCAAATTGTGGAATGCCTATTGAATGAAATTTTTGATCAGACAATAATGATCCAGAATGACATGAGCTGCAATTAGCTTTGCCATAGAATAAATTCATACCAGCAATCTGATTTAAATTTAAAGCTGTTTTATTTCCATTTAAATATTCATCAAATGGAGAGTCAAATGATGTCCATTCATGAATTTCAAAAGCTGCAATTGAGTTTACTATATGCGTAATATTTATGTCTAAAGCATTATCAACATCGTCAAAAGCATGTTTAAACATCTCAACATATTCAGGAACTCCTCTTATTCTATGAGTAATTACCGGCCAAACTCTATCAATTCTCATACTATCTTTACCGACTTTTGAAACCAGTCCTATAATTTCATTTTCACCTGGATTTCCAGCCATTTCAAATTGTCTTGTCATTGGAAATAAAGCTTGTACCGCTACTATATTATCAAGACCTTTTGGAAGCAGTTCTTGTGCTGGGGTATTAAAACCATTTCCAAATATATCAGATTTAGTCACTCTACCATCGTGAAGTAATGTGGTAATATCTTTAAATCCTAAATTCCATAATGCTAAAGCATTTCTTGGAATACGTTTTTTAATTTTATCATCCCCTGATCCAGCTGTTCTTTTTAATCCAATACCATGTCCTCCTTCACCAATTCCTAATGAAAGTCCATCAGACCCTCCTAGATCATGGCTATGACAAGTTGCACAAGCAATATTACGATTGGCTGATAAAATTTTATCATGAAATAAAAGTCTTCCAATTTTAACTTTTTCCATATCAATTTTATGAAAATCATTACTTGTCAAAGGTTTTGGTAATTCAATTGAATATGTTTTGTTTGCTGAAATTAAAAATGGAATTATAAATATTAATATTTTTATATGTTGAGATACTTTTTTATAATTTTTTTTATTCCATCTATAGTTTTTGCAGAAATTGAAAATGCTAGAGACTTGATGGAAGCTGGAAAATTTCAAGAAGCTATGGAAGAGCTGATGCCAGCTGCTCGATCTGGAAACGCTGATGCTGAAGAGCTTATTGGAATTATGTATGCAATGGGTCTTGGAGTTGAACAAGACGATGTTAGAGCTTTTGAATGGTATCTTAGATCTTCGATGAAAGGTCATCCTGGTGCTCAATCGGGTGTTGGATGGTATTATGAAGTCGGTAGAGGACTCCCTGCTCCTGATCTTGTTCGAGCTTACATGTGGTATGGTTTGTCTGCTATTGGAGGTGATCCCGATGCTGCGATTTCTCAAGAGGAAGTGATTAAAAAAATGACTCCTGAACAAATTGAAAAAGCGCATATACTTATTAAAGATTACAAAGCTTGGATTTATCCGTTTAGGTAATGAGGCGAATAATTAAATCCGCCCCATTATTTAATTAAGATTATAAGTCTTTGTCGTATGCACTTGATGCTCTTTTCTCAGCATCAGCAACTGCACTTGTTAAAGCGTCAAAGATTTGTCCTCCACCTTTAACATTTGACTTAAACCAATCATAAACTGGACTAGCAGCTTTTTTGAAGCTGGCTTTTTGTGCTGGAGTTGGAACGTATAAATCTCCACCGCCTGCTACAAAGTCTTCATATGCTTTGATTGATTTTCTTTTTGGAGATGCAAATGTAGCTTGTTGCAATGCATAAAATCCATCCGTAATAACTTTCTTAAGTTCTTTTGGCATAGATTGATATTTTGCATTGTTCATCCACCAAAGTGCTCCCATGTATGCATGACCGTCTAAAGTAACATATTTTAGACCTGCATCTGGAAACTTCATGTTCATGATGTCAGTTATTCCATTTTTAGAACCTTCAACTACACCTGTTTGAAAAGATGTAAATAATTCTGGCCATGGAATAGGAGTTGGTGATGCACCTAAAGCTCTTACAAGCTCTTGAGGTAAATCAGCTACAACAGTTCTGATTTTTAGACCTTTCATGTCAGATGGTTCTGCAACTCTTCTTTTTGTGTTAGCAAAATTTCTCCATCCACCAGTGTTTCCAATAGTCATTAATCTTATTGTATCACCTGAATCTTTAAGAGCCATTTGTCTCATAGTTCTTACAAAATCACCTTGCATAACATCTTCAGCAATTCTGTCATCTGCCATTAGATAAGGTAAATCTAAAACTTGAACATATGGGAATACACCAGCTGCTCCTCCAGAAGTAGAAATGTAAATATCGATACTTCCATCAGAAACACCTTGTAAACATTCTGCTCCTTTAGAACACAACTGTGTACCTACAAAAAGTTCCACAGATATTTTTCCATTTGATGCTGCTTCTACGTAGTTTTTAAATACTACTGAACCATCATAGTCTTCATCTTGATCATTAGAGTTCATTGTCATTCTTAAATTGTAATCAGCAGCTGAAACTGAAGCTGTAAAACTAATTAAGAATAATAATGAAAAAAATGATTTAATTAATTTACTCATTATTATTTCCCTCTCTTTAAATATATATTTAAGTATAGAAACTATACCTAATTTGTACCTCTGTGTCTATTATCTAAAAAATTTAAAACTATTTTGCAAAACCTGTAAGCAAGGGAATGGTCATTGAGATTGACGGGAAGTATGTAATTAAAAATATTACAATAGCTTCAACTGCTAAAAACGGCAATATTGCTTTTGATATAGTTTCAACTCTTTCTCCAGAAACTGAAGATGCTACAAATAAGACTAAACCCATTGGTGGTGTTGCTAAACCAACAGTTAAGTTAACTGACATAATAATTGCAAAATGAACTGGGTGTACACCTAGTTCTACAAACACAGGTCCAAGTATTGGTCCTAAAATAATTATTGCTGGACCTGCATCTAAAAACATGCCAACAACAAATAGTAAAATATTAATTAGAAATAATAAAATATAAGGATTGTCGGTTAATCCCAAAACAAATTCAGCAAGATATTCTGGTGCATGAGATAAACTAACAACTGTTTTAAAAGCCATTGCAGCACCAACCAAAAGTAATACTACAGATGAAACCATTGCAGCTTTTGTCATAACCTTTGGTACATCTTTCCACTCTAAAGATTTTAAAACAAACAAACCAATAAACATTGCATAAGCAGCAGCAACTGCAGATGCTTCTGTAGGAGTAAAAATTCCTCCAAGTATACCTCCCAGAATTATGACTGGGGTCATCAATGGGAAAAAAGCTTTCAAAGAAGCTTTTCCTCTTTGGCTCCATGTTGTCTTTTTTGTTACAGCAGGAAAATTATATCTTTTAGCCATAAACTTAATTGTAACCATCAAACTAACACCAACTAAAATTCCAGGAATAATACCTGCTAGGAATAAGGCGGCTACACTCTCTCCCATAACGTATGCATAAATAATCATTATTCCTGAAGGTGGAATAATTGGACCAATAACCGAGCTCGCTGCAGTAATTGCTGCTGAAAATTTTTTAGTATAACCTTGTTTCTCCATTGCAGGAATTAACATTGAACCGATTGCAGAAGTATCTGCAACTGCAGATCCAGATAGGCCAGCAAAAAGCATCGAAGTTAAAACGTTAACATGTGCTAAACCACCTTTTAAATGACCCATCATCGCTTGGCTAAATTCTACTAATCTTTGAGTAATTCCTCCCCTATTCATTAGCTCACCAGCTAACATGAAAAATGGAATTGCCATTAAAGGAAAACTATCAATGCCATTGTAAATATTTCTATAAAGCATTGCTCCATCTCTAGATTGATCATTAAGCCAAAGTAAAATTCCAGGAGCAGCCAACAATCCGAAAAATACTGGTAATCCAATTAACAAAAATAATAAAAACAAAGGTAGAAACCAGATTAACATTATTGGGTCTCCAATTTTTGTTTATCTAAATCTTCAGGTAACTCTAATTTTGTAAAATTACTTAAAAAATTTCTTAAAATTAACTCTATGTTCACTGAAATCAAAAAAACAATTCCAACAGGTAAGGACATATACATCCAAGCTAATTTTATTGGCTCAGCTTTACCGCCAATTAAATTAAATGGAATTTTGATTGAAGCAGAATTAAATATCCATCCAGCATTAATATGCTTTAAACCTAATTCAAGTCCAATGATCAAAACAAATAAAGATATAATTAATAGAAATAAAGTTAATAAAGTGGATATGATTTTAGGTAAAAATCTTTCCAACATATCAATAGACACAAAACCTCCCCATCTATAGGCTGAAGGAGCAATTAAACCAGTCATCCATAACATTAAAAATCTTGCAACTTCATCTGGCCAAGGTAAGGCATTGTTGAGAACATATCTAAAGAAAACCTGGATCATAATTACGACAACCATTAAAAAAATTGCGATCCACGCAAATTGTCTTCCAATTCTTAGAAAAAAAGTATTAATCTTTTCAAGAAAGTTAAAAATATAAAGTAGAGTTTTTATAGTTAAATTCACAACTAAATTTATTTTAATAAGAAAATAATTACAACTTTTTAAAAAACTATTTTACATTGTTTGATATTTTTCGTATTAGAAAAGCCTTCAACAGAAAAGCTTAAATAAAATTATGAGTAATAAAAAGAAGATTCTAGTTATCCAAAAAGTTCATGATAAAGGCATGGAATTAATTAATAACCATCCTGATTTTGATGTGGAGGTAACTGACGATGTTTCAGTAGAAAATTTAAAGACTAAAATAAAAGATTGTGATGGTGCTTCAATTAGAATAGCAAAACTACCAGGTGAGGTAATTAACGAAGCAAAAAATCTTAAAATAATTTCTAGACATGGTGTTGGCTACGATAATATTGATTTAAAAACAGCCAAAGAAAGAGATATAAAAATTGCTATTACAGCTAATGCAAATGCAGTTACAGTTGCTGAACATGTAATGTTTGTCTTGCTAAATATTGCAAAGAGAAGAGAGCTTTATCATACGACAGTTAAAGAAGGTAACTTTAAGGACAGAAATAAATTACCTAAAACTATTGAAGTATGGAAAAAAAATTTCCTAATAATGGGATTTGGTAGAATAGGTAAAGCACTTATTAAAAGATGTTTGGGATTTGAAATGAATGTATTCGTCTATGATCCATTTGTAGATAAAGACACAATAGAAAAGCTTGGTGGAAAAAAAGTTGATAATCTTGAAGAGGCAGTAAAAACAATGGATGTAATATCTTTACATATGCCTTTAACTGAAAAAACAGAAAATCTTATTAATTATGATTTACTTAAAACGATGAAGAAAAACTGTATCATCATTAATGCCGCTAGAGGTGGAATTATTCATGAGGAAGATCTTGATAAGGCTTTAAATGAAGATTTAATATTTGGAGCAGGAATTGATGTATTCAAACAAGAACCACCAGAAAATGATAATCCTCTTTTAAAGAATGAAAAAGTTTATTTAAGTCCACATACAGCAGCATTTACTGATGAATGTATGACAAGAATGGGTGTAGAAACAATTCAAAATATAATTGATTATTTCAATGATACATTGGAAAAATCAAAAATTGTAAGACTATAGTAAAAGATTTAATCTAAAAATTTAGTTTTATTATTTATTGAAAATTAACTTTTGTAAATCTCAATACCACTAAGATTTAAAGTTTCTGTTAAATACTTGTAACCTATTTTTGCATATTCAAATGGATTTGCTTTTGCAGGATCTTGTTCTGCCTCTACTACTAACCATCCAGAATAATTTTTTTCTTTCAACACATCAAATAAAGGCTTGTAATCAATACATCCATCACCTGGAACTGTAAATGCACCCTCTAAAAATGCTCCTCTAAAACTTAAGTCTTCTTTTAAAGATTTTTCTAAAACATTTTTTCTAATGTCCTTACAATGCATATGAATTAATCTTTTGCTAAAGTCGTTTACTATTTTTAACGAGTCACCCTGAGCAAACAACATATGACCAGTATCTAGTGTAAGTTTTACACTATCATGAGTGTTCTCAAGTAATCTTACTGTATCTTCCTCAGTCTCTATTACTGTTCCCATATGATGATGATAAGCAAGTGGCATACCTTCGTCTTCAAGATATTTTCCCATTTCTGAAATTTTTTCATAATATTTTTTAGACTCTTCAAGATCCATTTGAGGTCTCGTAGACAATTTTCGATTTGGATCTCCTTGAATTGAGTCAGAAACTTCCGCAAAAACCATACAGGGTGAATTACAATCTTTAAAAAGTTTTAACTGATCTTGAATTAAATTTTTTTCTTCATCAACACTATTTGTTCTCAAATTAGCTCCATACCAACCCGAGCATAGATTTAGATTAAATTCAGAAAGTTTCGGAATTAATTCTTCTGATTTTTTTGGAAATTTACCACCAGATTCAATTCCAATAAATCCTGCCTGGCTAGCTTCAGACAAACATTGTTCTAATGAAGTATCACCACCCAATTCTGGCATATCGTCATTACTCCATGCAATTGGTGCTATTCCTAATTTTACTGACATACAAAAATTTATTAAAAAAGTTAAATGGATTTTTAAATGATGATGTTATGTGCATCAAGAAAATTATATTTTTAATTTATCTTTAATTCATCCTAAAAAAATGTTTCTTGATTTTGTTTTTTAATTCTGTTCTATATTCTTATGATTAACTTTTCTTTAATGGGAGCAGGACGGATTGGAAAAATGCATGCTAAATTTATAGCTGCACATCCAAATGCAAAATTAAAATATATATATGACGTTAACTCTCAATTTGCTGAAGAAGTAGTAAAATCAACAGGTTGTTCAATTGCATCCTCGCCAGAAGAAGCAATTAATTCAGATGATGTAGATGCAGTTCTAATAGCATCTGCTACTCCAACCCATACTCTATTTATTACAATGGCAGCAAAAGCAGGAAAGGCAATTTTTTGTGAAAAGCCAATTGATTTAGATATTAACAAAGTAAATGAATGTATGGAAAATATTAAAGGAACAAATGTTCCTATTCAAATAGGCTTTAATAGAAGATTTGATGCTAGTCACTCAAAAGCACAACAAGCAAGAGAAAAAAAAGAAATTGGTGAATTAGAAATGGTCGTTATTACAAGTAGAGACCCCGAACCTCCAGGTATTGAATATTTAAAAGCTGCAGGAGGATTTTTTAGAGATACTACTATTCATGATTTTGACTTAACTAGATTTATATTGGGTGACGATCCTGTAGTTCAAGTATCTGCTTTTGGAGATGCTTTGTTTGATAAAAATTCACAACAAGTAAAAGATTTTGATACTGCAATGTTTATATTAAAATCAAAAAAAGGTGTTTTAATTCATATTAATAACTCCAGAAGAGCGGTTTATGGATATGACCAAAGGGTTGAGGTGTTTGGTAGTAAGGGAATGGTTATTTCAAATAATCAAACTCCTACTTCTTTAGAGAGATACACAAATTCATCTACAAATGAAAAAGAACCAATACATTTCTTTTTTATTGAAAGATATGAGCAAGCTTACAGAGATCAATTTAATGAGTTTGTAAAATGTGTTGAAAATAAAACAAAACCTTTAGTAGGTTTTGAAGACGGTAGAAACGCATTGATAATAGCGAATGCAGCATATGAATCGTTTGAAAGTGGTAAAGTAGTAGATATAAAATTATAATGTCTAATAAATATATATCAGAACAATCTAATCAATTTAAAAATAAAATAATAATTGTAACTGGAAGTACTCAAGGAAGTGGAGCTGAGACTGCAAAATTACTAGCAAGTAGAGGTGCTAAAGGAATAACTATCTGTGGAAGAAATAGAGAGAAAGGAAACAAAGTAAAAACTGAAATAGAATCCATTGGCGCAGAATGTCTATACGTTCAAGCAGATTTAGAGAAACTTTCGGATTGTAAAAAAATTATTTCTGAGACTGATAAAAAATTCAATACTGTAGATAGTTTTATTAATGTTGCAGCTTTTACTGAGAGGGGAACAATTTTAAGTACAACAGAAGAAAATTATGACAAAAATTTTAATGTAAATGTGAAAGCTCCACTTTTTATGATGCAAGACGTTATAAAAATAATGATTAGAGATAAGAAAAAAGGAACTATTGCTCATATTTTATCAATGGCCGGGTATAGTGGTATGCCTTTCTTAACTGCTTACAGTTCTTCTAAAGCGGCATTAGCAGTAATGATTAAAAATGTTGCAAATTCAGTTTCTGGTCATCAAATAAGAGTAAATGGTGTAAATTTAGGATGGACAGATACACCAGCAGAAACAGTAATTCAAAAAAAATTTCATAACGCAGATGATGATTGGCTAAAAAAAGCTGAGGCGAAAGTTCCTTTTAAAAGATTAAACAAACCTTTGGATGTTGCAAAGATCTTGGCTTTCTTGTGCTCAGATGAGTCGGGGATTATGACTGGAAGCATTGTTGATTTTGATCAAACAGTTGCGGGATGGCATTCTTATTCTGCATATGACACTAAAATTTTGGATGATAGTATTTTGGGTGAATGAGCCTAATTTAAATTAACTTATGAAAAAAAATATAATTAAAGATACAGGTGTAGAAGTTACTGAATTGAGTTTTGGAACATCTTCTTTGGGTAGTATGCCGGATACTTATGGTTATGAGGTGCCTGAACAAAGAGCTCAAGAAACACTAAAAAGATTTTTTCAAGGTCCAGTAAATATGCTTGATACTTCAAGAAATTACGCAATGGGAGAAAGCGAAAAAAGAATTGGTATAGCAATAAAAGAAAATGGTGGGTGGCCAGAAAAATTTGTCTTATCAACTAAGATCGATAGAAATATGGATACATTAGTTCTTGATAAAAAAAGAACAAGGGAGTCAGTTGAAGAAAGTTTAAAAGCTTTAAACGTTGATTCTGTAGATGTTTTATTTCTTCATGATCCAGAATACGTAAAAGATATAAATGACGTAACTAAAAAAGATGGGGCATTGGATGAATTGTTTAAAATTAAAGAAGAAGGTTTGGCAAAAGCAGTTGGTTTAGCTATGGGAAGAATAGATATTATGTTCCCTATCTTAAGAAAGTGGGACTTTGATGTCATAATAAATCACAACAGATACACTTTGTTGAATAGAGAAGCAGATGAAATGTACAGCTATGCTCATAGTAAAAATATATCTATATTTAATGCTGCTCCTTATGCGGGTGGTGTTTTAGCAAAAGGTCCAAGTAATTTTAAAAAAATAACTTACCAAGATGCTACTGAAGAAAAACTTGCACCAGCTAGAGAAATAGAAAAAATTTGTAAAAAATATAATGTCGAAATGGGTGCTGCAGCTTTACAGTTTTCAATGAAAGATAAAAGAATAATATCTACCATTTGTGGTGTTACCAGTGTACAGAGTATTGAAAAAAATCTTGCTTGGGCTAAAACAGATATACCAGAGGAATTTTGGAATGAAATTTTAAAATTACCTTATTCAACTAAAGATCCCGAGTCTGAGAGGACATATACTCCTGGTTAAATCATTTAATCTAAGCATCATTTAAAATTTGACACAGAGATTATTTAAGAAATAATACAGTTTATATTATATGAATATTCTCAAAGATAGTTTTGGACGAAGATTTCCATATATTAGATTATCAATCTCGGATGTATGTAATTTTAAGTGTGGTTACTGTTTACCTAATGGTTATAAAATTGATAAAAGTGATAACAGAACCTTTATCACTAAAGAAGAAATAGGAAGACTAGCAAAAGCTCTATCAGAATTAGGTGTGTCTAAAATAAGAATAACTGGAGGAGAACCTACAGTTAGAAAAGATTTTTTAGATATCATTAAAATAATTAAAAAAAATTCAGGTATTAAGAAAACTGTAATTACTACTAATGGATATCATCTTGATAGAATTGCAGATGATTTAAATGAAAGTGGGCTTGATGGCATAAATATTAGTATTGACAGTCTTGATCCTGAGACTTTTAAAAAAATTACAGGACATGATAGATTAAATGAGATTTTAGAAGGAATAAAAAAATTACAAAAACTAAAATTTAAGAATATTAAGGTTAATGCAGTTCTTCTTAAAGGCATAAATGATAAAGAAGAAGATTTTAAAAGTTGGGCTAACTTTATAAAAAATAATGAAATTGATTTTAGATATATAGAATTAATGCAAACTGGAGATAATTTAGATTATTTTAATCAGTATCATGTATCTGCAACCAAATTTATAGATTATTTAAATGATAATGATTGGGTAATTCAAACATTTGGGAAAGACGCTGGTCCATCTAAGAATTATATAAATCCTGAATACAAAGGAAAATTTGGTGTTATAGCGCCATACTCAAAAGATTTTTGTAAGAGCTGTAATAGATTAAGAATAACTGCTAAAGGTGATTTAAGATTATGTTTGTTTGGAAATACTGGAATAAATATTAGACATTTGATGCAAAAAGATGATCAAAACCAAGAGTTAAAAGATTTAATTTTGAAACAATTAAATTATAAAAAAGAGTCTCACTATTTAGAAATAGGAGAAACAGGATTAACAAAAAATCTATCAACAACCGGTGGATAAAATGAAAAATTTAAAAATTGTAACTAATAATGATTTAAAAAACTGGGCAAAGGAGATTTTTGAAAAAAACTCATTTAAAATGATTGATGTTTCTGAAAAAAAAGAAACATTTCGAAGAGCTTTAGCATCAGGAAAAATTTATGTTGGAAAAGAGGTATTTGAACTTATTAAAAATAAGCAGATGCCTAAGGGTGATCCAATTACTTTGGCAGAGGTTTCGGCAGTATTAGGAGTTAAAAAAACAAGTGAATTAATACCTTTATGTCATCCGTTATCTATAGATCATACGGCCACTAAGATTATAATGAATGAAGAAGACTCTTCGCTAGAGGTATACTGTGTGGTTTCTGCTTATGCCAAAACAGGTGTGGAGATGGAAGCAATAATGGGTGTAAATGCAGCTCTAATTACAATTTATGATTTAAGTAAAATTGTAAACCCTCATCTTAGAATTGATAATGTAAAATTATTAATTAAAGAAGGTGGAAAAAGTGGATTGTGGAAAAATCCAGATGGACTTCCAAATTTTTTAAAAGATTTTTTCTAAACTTTATGAAAGTTAAAATTGAGTTATTTGGTGCTGCAAGAGATTTTAGTGATCAAAGTTTATTAGAACTAGATCTGGGTCAAAAGACAACAATCAAGGATATAAGGAATAAAATAATTCAATATGTAGAGCAGAAATTTAATGGAAATGAAAATTATATAAAAATCATTAACTCTTCAGCTTTTTGTTCAGAAAAAAATAATATTGTTAGCGACAATTATAAAATCACAAATAATGAAAAAATTGGTATTATCCCTCCAATTGGAGGAGGTTAATGCTTCATACTGACATTTTAGATAGTAAAGTTAAAAAATTATCATTAATTGATGCTGAAAAATTTATAGCATCTAATGATTTTGGAGCTTCATTAATTTTTAGTGGGACAGTTCGTAATCAAAATAATAATAAAAGTGTTTTAGGTATTACATATGACAGTCATGATGCTTTGGTAATTAAGAGTTTTGAAGAAATTTATAATGAGGCTGAACAAAAACTAAATATAAAAAATAAAAGTGTTTTTATTGAACATGCTAAAGGTTACTTAAATTTAGGTGAAATTAGTATCATTATAGCAGTTGCATGCATACATAGAGAAGAGGTTTACGTTTTATCAAGGTATATTATTGAAGAAATCAAAAAAAGATCTCCTATATGGAAAAAAGAACATTACACAAATAATCAAAGTGACTGGTTAAAAGGTAACCCTATAGTTAATGAAAAAAATTAAATACTCAGAAATAACACCAGAAAATATTTATAAAAACAGAAGAAACTTTATAAAAAAATTTGGGCTCGCTGCGGGGTCTGTTTTCTTAGGCCAAAATTTAAATTTTCCAGCAAAAGCTGCTCCAAAAAATGAAGATTTAAAATTAACAGAATATAGATACGTAACGACATATAATAATTATTATGAATTTGGTACAGGTAAGTCTGATCCAGTTAAAAGATCAGAAAAATTTAAAACTACCCCATGGGATGTTGTTATTGATGGAGAGGTCGAAAACCCTTTAAAGCTCTCTATTGAAGAAATAACAAATATGTTTCCTTCAGAGGAAAGAATTTATAAGTTAAGATGTGTTGAGGGATGGTCAATGGTTATCCCTTGGCTTGGATTTCCTTTAAATAAAATTTTAAAAAAAGTTTCACCAACTAGTAAAGCAAAATTTGTTAAATTTACTTCTATACTAGATCCAGAACAAATGATTGGACAAAGATTTCCAATTTTAGATTGGCCTTATAAAGAAGGTTTAAGAATAGATGAGGCTATGCACGATCTGACTATTATGGTTACTGGATTGTATGGAAAAAAACTACCAAATCAAAATGGCTCACCTTTTAGATTAATTGTTCCTTGGAAGTATGGATTTAAAAGCTCCAAAGCAATCGTGAATATAAAATTAGTTGAAAAAATGCCTACCTCCTCGTGGATGAAAGCTTCTCCAAATGAGTATGGTTTTTATTCAAATGTAAATCCAAGAGTGGACCATCCTAGATGGTCTCAAGCAACAGAAAGGGTTATTGGCGAAAGTATAATCAGTCCAAGAATTCCAACAACTATGTTCAATGGTTACGGAGATCAAGTTGCGAATTTATATACTGGAATGGATTTAAAAAAATATTTTTAATGACAAAATATTTGAAGCCTAGTGTTTTCATTTTGAGTTTATTTCCATTCCTTATCATCACTTACAAAATTTTTTTTAATAAACTAGGTCCTGAACCAGTAAAAGAAATTACTCATTTTACAGGAGAATGGACGCTTATTTTTATTTGTTTAACTTTGAGCATGAGCCCACTTAAAACATTTACTAAATTATCCTTATGGATAAATATTAGAAGAATGTTAGGTTTATTTGTGTTTTTCTACGCAACACTTCATTTATTAACTTATGTTGGATTAGATTATAGATTTGATTGGCAACCAATATTTGATGACGTTATTAAAAAAAAATATGTATTCATTGGTTTCGCAGCATGGCTACTATTAATTCCTTTGGCAATTACCTCTTCAAGAAAAATGGTAATGTTACTTAAAAATAATTGGAAAAAATTACATAGACTAATTTATGTAATAGCTATTTTTGGTTCTCTCCATTACATTTGGTTATCAAAAACTATTTTTTTTAAGCCTTTAATATACTTTATAATAATAATATTGTTGTTAGCATTTAGAATAAAAATTAAAAATAAAAATATAAATTATGGATGATAATTTAAAAAAAGAAATTCAATCAGCTACACTTGAAAGATTAATGAAACATCTAGATGAAAGAAAAGATGTACAAAACATTGATTTGATGAATTTAGCAGGGTTTTGCCGAAATTGTTTATCTAGATGGTACAGAGAAGAAGCTGAAAAAAAGGGAGTAGAGATATCAGATCCTGATGCAAGGGAACATGTTTATGGTATGCCCTACTCTGAGTGGAAAGAGAAATATCAGAAGTAATTATTTTTCTTTTAATCTAGGAAATAATTCAACAAAATTACAGGGTTTATGATTAATATCTAATTGATGTTTTAAAATACCATCCCAAGCATCTGTTACTCCTCCTGAGGATCCAGGTAAAGCAAATATGTATTTGCCATTTGATAGAACTGCGCAAGCTCTAGATTGAATTGATGACGTACCAACTGTTTTTAAACTAATAGTTCTAAAAACTTCACCAAATCCTGGAATATGTTTGTCTGCTATTTCATCAACAGCTTCAGGTGTAATGTCTCTTCC
This sequence comes from Pelagibacteraceae bacterium AG-390-A02, assembly GCA_003278165.1. Lineage (GTDB taxonomy): Bacteria > Pseudomonadota > Alphaproteobacteria > Pelagibacterales > Pelagibacteraceae > Pelagibacter. The sequence continues at coordinate 1,819 of QCGU01000011.1, read as the reverse complement.
AGTCAAACCTGTGCCACCAGTTGTAATGATGACATCAATATCTTTATGATTGGTCCAGTCTTTTAAAATTTTGACTATATCTGCTTTATTATCTTTACAAATTTTTCTATCAATTAATTGATGATTGGCCTCTTTAATTTTTTCAACCAAGATTGTACCCGATTTATCGTTATCAATTGTTCTTGTATCTGTTACAGTTAGTAAAGCTATATTTACAATCATAAATAAATTTTTTTAATGATTATACTTACAATATTTTTTTTTATAACTGCAATATTATATTCAAGTATAGGATTTGGTGGTGGCTCCACTTATCTTGCTTTGCTTTTAATTTGGGATGTCCCTTACTATATCTTTCCAATTTTAGCTTTGATTTGTAATATTATTGTAGTTTCTGGAAATTCTATAAATTTTTTAAAATCAAAAAATATTAATTTTAATTTACTTTATCCTTATTTAATTGGTTCCATACCTTTTGCTTTTATAGGTGCATCTATCTCAATTGAAAAAAATTTATTTGAGATTTTACTTTTCTTTATTTTAATATTAGCTGGAATTTTTTTACTTATTGAGAGTAAATCCTTTAACAAAAAAGACATTATTGTTAAAAAAATACCACTAGTATTATCAATATTAATAGGATCGATAATTGGTTTTATGTCTGGTTTGATTGGAATTGGTGGTGGAATATTTTTAAGTCCGATTTTATTTTTGATGAAAGCAGGATATCCAAAACATATAACAAGCACTGCGTCTTTGTTTATTTTGGTAAATTCAATTTTTGGTATAGGTGGACAATTAACAAAGGATATGGTCTTCAATGAATTTTTAAATTACTGGCCACTATTTATTGCTGTATTAATTGGTGGCCAAATTGGAAGTTTTTTAAATATAAAATTTCTTTCAAACAAAATATTAGCTCTGTTGACTGCATGTTTGGTAATTTTTGTCGCTATAAGAATGGGCATAACACTTATAGCATAAGTTGAATTAATTATTTTTTAATATATTTAATCATTCATGAAAAATTTTAAACCATTTGGACCTTCAATAGGAAAATCTAAAATTTCTAGAAAATTTTTAGAAAAACTTAACATGGAAGTTGATACAAAAATTTTCTCAAAATCGAATGATTATAGTCCAAAACTAGCAAGCCAAATTAGAAAAGAAGTTCAAATTTCAAAAAATTTTATAAAAAAATATTTAGAAAAAGAATTAATAAAAAATATTAAAATTTTTCTTATGAAAGAAAATGTTAAAAAAATTAAAGAAATTAAAATTTTAAACTTGTGGGTCGTTAGTCAATACAAAAATGAGTATAACCCTATACATTATCATGAAGGTGACTTATCAGGAGTTGGTTATTTGAAAATTCCTAAATATATGACAAAAAATAAAAATGTTAAAAATAAAAAAATTAAAACCAATGGAACAATTGATTTTATCAATGGACAAAAAGCTTTTCTTTCTAAAAGTATTTTTAATTTGATACCAAAAACAGGTGATCTTTTAATATTTCCAAATTACTTAATGCATACAGCCTATCCATTTAATATTGAAGAAGAAAGAAGATCGTTTTCTTTCAATGCTAAAATAATTTTTAATAAATAATTTACAAATTTTAATAATATTATATAAGACTACTTGCCGATTTGATCCTATTGCGGGCATAAACTGCTAAAATGGAAACTCCCCACAGATCAAATTAGCAAGGTAGTTGAACTATATTGTGCAGCTGCATATCGCTTAAGCACTAAAAAAGTGAGGATGAAATGAATAAAGATTTTTTTAAAACGACAAAAATTTTAGATGGTGGAAT